>CAYQWO010000055.1:0-12665 GCA_964421095.1 uncultured Syntrophaceae bacterium | reverse complement strand
ACTTCGTCATTCCGGGCTTGACTAAGCCTGCCCCGTACTTGATACGGGGGAATCCGGTGCATTGCTGGATTCCCGCTTTCGCGGGAATGACCCCATCTGGTATGATTAATGGCGCTGTGTATAATTCCTCAAAATTAAGAGAAAAGAGGGAACCATGGTCAAAAAAAACGCCAAGATCAAGTATTCGAAACACATCCCAGCCATGAAGGTTCCAGCCAAGCGCAAGCCTCCCAGTTGCGATACCTGCACGGTAATGGCCTGCTGGCCGAAAGGACCAGAAGACATCTTGAAGGGGCCGGCCAACTGTCCGACCAAAAATTATCCGGACCTTATAAAGAAGGCCAGAGATCTTTACTTCAAAGACCCCTTCCATCGGAAGATGCAGCTCACGGGAGCGCGGCTGGAAGGAATGTCTTCTCAGACGCCCCCTGGGGGGACGGAGATTAACATGAAATTAACCCGGGTGGAAGAGCTGATCATGTTCTGCAAAATGATGGGATACAAAAAGATCGGTTTTGCCCATTGTATCGGATGCATTGGCGAGGCTAAAATGCTGAGCCATATCTTTCGTTCCCGCGGCTTCGAAACGGTGCAGGTCAACTGCAAAGTAGGGGCGATCGAGAAGGGGGAGATTGGCATCTCGGAAGACGAGAAAGTTCGCTATTTTACTTTTGAGACGATCTGCAATAACATTGCTCAAGCGCTGATTATGAATGAAGCGAAGACCGACCTGAATGTCATCGTAGGGCTCTGCCTGGGTCATGACATCTCCTTCACCCGGGCGTCTAAGGCCCCGGTTACAACCTTGATCGTAAAAGACCGGCGGCTCGGCCACAACCCGGCGGCTGCGCTATACCAGGGTTATCCTCCCTGCAATTTCTATTATGGGCGTTTGGGAAGAGCCACCTCCGAGACCGGCGGAAGATAAAGGAGAACCGCATGGAACGTAAAACGATGAAGAAAGAAATTTCCGGATGGTATGTTCAAAAGGAACTCACGGCCAGCGAAAAGGCCGCCCAGATGCAGGCAGTCGAACGCTGGTATGAGAAGCGGCAGCAGCTGAACTACCGAACGGTCCCCTTGGAGATTCCGGGAAAGATGATGCTGGCTCTTGGGAGAATTGCTCTGCATCAGGGCATATCCTTTTCGGAGTTCATCGAGGGAATATTAGAAGCTTATCTCCGGCAGAAGAAAGTGAAATGGAAGTCCGGGTAATCCCCAGGAGGAAAATCTCTTAACAAAATTCACCTAAGGTGGAGTTGATTCCATCCAACAGAAAGGAGAAAGAAATGGCCAAACGACATCCTTTGAAGATTACGGTGCTGAAGAAACTGAGTGCCAAGGAGGTTTACGGGAAACCTCTCCCGGATGTGTCTGAAGAAATGACCCCTCTCTGCGACCGTCTGGAAGTGGGGCAGGAATTTCGGGTGGATGAGTCAGGGGCCATGCCCACGGGATTTTGCACCTGGGCCTGGCATGACATTTATCCTGCGATCACCGGGCTACGATTTGGCGGAAACTACCCCTGGATCAAGAAGGAGGGCTTAGTCTACTCCTGCTGCAGCGATGGAGCCCGGCCCGTGTTCTTTAAGATCGAGAGAATATGAGATGCAGCGACGGGGAGACACGGAGAGAGGGTGACACGGAGACTCAGAGACAAATTCGGTCATCACCTCGTGCCGTCACCGCGTCTCCGTTTCTCCGCGTCACCGTGTCGCCTTTTTCGGCAGCAGAGCCCCCACCGGGCAAACTCGGGCACACTCCAAGCAGCCCGTACAGCGGGTCTCGGCTAAGGGTTTGTTCATGAAGGTAGAAATGCGGGTTTCAAACCCGCGGTAGGTGAACTGGAGAAGTCCCAGGCCGGTCCGCTCCCGGCAAACCCAGACGCAGCGGCCACAAAGCAGGCATTTGTTGGGATCGAAGAGGAGGGCAGGGTGGCTGTAGTCTACGGGGAAGTCGTGAACCAAGGGGCGGAGGCGATGCGGCTTGAGCTTTAATTTCAAATAACCCGCCAGGCTCTGCAACTGGCAATTCCGGTGCTTGCCGCAAACCGGGCAATTTGTCGGGTGGGAGGCGATGAGGAGTTCGGCGGCGGTGCGACGCAGGCGCAGCACCCTTGGTGTTGCGGTCCGAACCGCCATTCCTTCATAAACTTCCTCTGTGCAAGCCGTGACCGGTTCTGGTTTTTCATCGACTTGGACGATGCAAAGACGGCAGGCCGCAGAGGGGTTTTTCATATCCCTCAGCATACAGAGGTTGGGAATGTAGATGCCGTTGTCCAGAGCCACCCAGAGGAGGCGGGTACCCTCCTCGGCCGTAAGGGTTTTTCCGTCGATCGTAAAAGAGATTGTTTTTTTATTCTTCACTGCAAGGCCCGTGGTACCTCGCTCAGCGGGGAGATCTTGATGACTGCCCTGTATTGGGGCGGGCAGGCCCCCAAGCAGGAGCCGCATTTTACGCACTTCTCCTGGTCAATGATTTTTTTCATCCCCCGGCCAGTCTTGATGGTTTCCATCGGGCAGCTCCCCACGCAGGCATCACAAGAGCGCTCGCACCTCTCCGGGATGATGTAGAAAGCAGTCAGAGCCCGACAACTGCGGGCCGGGCATTCTTTCCGCAAGATGTGGGCCTGGTACTCATCCTGGAAGTAACGCAGGGTTGTCAGAATCGGGTTGGGCGCAGTCTTCCCCAGGTTGCACAGCGCACCCGCTTGGATGTCTTCAGCCAGCCCTTGCAGGAGGGCTAGGTCCTCGATCCTTCCCTTTCCTTGGGCGATATCTTCCAGGAGGGCGAGCATCTGCCGGGTCCCCAGCCGACAGAACGTGCACTTACCGCAGGATTCCTTCTGCGTAAAATCTAGGAAATAGCGGGCCACCTCTACCATACAATCATCCTCGTCAAGGACGACCATCCCCCCGGATCCCATCATTGCTCCGGCTTCTTTTAGCGACTCGAAGTCGATGGGCAAATTCAAATATTTTTCAGGAAGGCATCCTCCGGAAGGGCCCCCGATCTGCACCGCCTTGAAGCGCCTCCCCTTGGGAATCCCACCACTCAGGTCGAAGATGAGCTGACCGATCGTCATCCCCATGGGGACCTCAATCAGCCCGGCATTGTTCACCTTTCCCACGAGAGCAAAGACCATTGTACCTTTGCTCCCTTTTGTGCCCACCGAGGTAAAGCTTTCGACTCCGTTCAAAATAATGTGCGGGACTGCCGAGAGAGTCTTGACGTTGTTGATCAGCGTGGGCTTTCCCTTCAGTCCGGCGATCGCGGGATAAGGGGGGCGGACTCGGGGCATACCCCTCTTTCCTTCGATGGACTGGATTAAGGCTGTTTCTTCGCCGCAGACGAAGGCTCCGGAGGCGCGGAAGAGGGAGGCGCGAAAGGTAAAACTGCTTCCCAGAAGTTTTTCCCCCAGAAGCCCGGCCTTCTCGGCCTGGGAGATCGCTTTTTGCACCCGCTCCGCAGCCAAGGGGTATTCGGAACGAACATAGATGATCCCGGAAGAGGCGCCGACGGCGTATCCCGCAATGATCAGGCCCTCAAGAGTCTGGTGGGGGTCGCTTTCCAAAAGACTGCGGTCCATGAAAGCTCCGGGGTCACCCTCATCAGCGTTGACGATGATGTATTTTGGGTGACCTTCGGCCCGGGCGCAGATCTCCCATTTTTCCCCCGCAGGAAAACCCGCTCCCCCCCTGCCGCGCAATCCGGAATGGTTGATGAGGGAAATGATTTCGGCTGGTTCTTTCCGCAGAGTCTGGCAGAGGCCCTCATAGCCGCCGTTAGCGAGATATTGGTCAATATCTTCCGGGTCGATCAGGCCGCAACGTTTCAGGATAAGCCTCCTCTCCAGCCGAAAACGGGGAAGCTCATATACTGTGGGGAGAGAATCACTCTCTTCCAGGGCTCCCAGCATTAGTTCGATGCAGGGATCCCCTTCCAGGAGAAAGGACCGCATGAGCAGGGAAGCGATTACCGGGTTCACGCGGCCGTAAGCGATGGGAGGAAAGCCCGGGCGGGAGATGATCACCAAGGGCTCTGCGTAGCAGTGGCCCAGGCAGCCCACCTGGATGAGGTGGGCTTTAAGGCCACTTCGCTGGATTTCTTCCTGAAAGGTTTGGAAAATTTCCAGGGCCCCGCTAGCCCGGCCGCAGGTCGCGGCTCCCACCATGATCGTTGGCTCTCCGCCTTGGGTCAGAAATTGCCGCTTCTTTAGGGCCGAAGAGCGCAGGCGCGCATAAGATTGTTCAATCGCGGATTTTGGCTCAGGACTCAAGGAGGTTTTTTCCCCTCCTTTTCCAGCTGGAAGGCGAGTAAAAGTCCATCTACTTTGGTTGGGGCCATGCGGCCGTGGACTTTCCCTTCCACCACGCTCACCGGAGCAAGAGCGCAGCATCCCACGCAGGCGACCCGATCCAGGCTGAACTCCCTGTCGGCCGTGGTCTGGCCAACTTTGATGTTCAAGCGTCTTTCCCAGGATTCCACGATCACGCTGGCCCCCTTGACATGGCAGGCTGTGCCCTCGCAGACCTTGACCGGATGTTTCCCCGGTGGATGAAATCGAAATTGATTATAAAAAGTGGCCACGCTATAAACCTCGCTCTCCGGAATGCCCAGATGAGCGGCTACTTTTTCCATCGCTTCCCGGGGAAGGTAGCCGAACGTTTCCTGGATTTTCTGGAGAAGAGGAATCAAAGATTCTGATTCCCTGGGGTAAAGCTGAAGAAGGTCGACGATCTGGTTCATGGCCTGAGGATGGTGGGCTTGGGGCCACTCATTCAGCGTTTCCTGGCCGAGTTAGCGGCCGGCTTCTTGCGCCGGATCATGAAAAGAGACAAAAGGGCGACTGGTATCCCGATAGCCTGCGATGTGGAAAGGACTCCCTGGATGGCCCACCCTCGAGGATCGTCGCGGTAGAATTCGAGGAAAAAGCGGGCGATGGAATAGAAGAGCAAGTAATACCAGAGAAGCCGCCCCTGGAGCCGTTCCAACCTGCGCATGGCGATCAAGGCCAGAAAGATTCCGAAGGTGGCGGCAGATTCGTAAAGCTGCGTCGGATGGAGGGGAATGCCCAGGGGGGCTAGAGAGTTGGGGTCGCGGAAGGTCACGGCGCAAAATGCGCTCGTGGATTTCCCGTAGCAGCAGCCCGCAGAGAAACATCCCAGCCTTCCCAGAGAGTGGCCGATGGCGATGGATGGGGCAGTTAGGTCCGCCATCTTCTGGAAGTTCAACCGGTGTTTGCGCACATACCATAGGCCAACGAGAAAGGCGAAAATCAAACCGCCGTAAAAGACCAGCCCACCCCGCCAGAATTTGAGGGCATCGATGGGATTCTCGGCAAACTCCTGCCAGCTTGTCAGGACATAAAAAAGACGGGAACCCACAAGTGCAGCGAGCAGGAGGTAAAAGGACAGGTCGAGAATCAAATTAGGATCGATTCCGGTGCGGGGGGCTTCCCTGCGGGCCAGGAGCACAGCCAGCATGAAGCCGACGGCCAATAAAACCCCGTAGGTATGCAGGGCAAAGTCGCCGATTTTGAATAAAATGGGATACATAACCACTAAAATTTCGGATTTCGCATTTCGGATTTCGGATTTTCAAAAGATCCTTTGCGGATCATCTGGATAAAGAGCAGGATGACCCCGATCGTGATTGCTGAATCAGCCACATTGAAAGCCGGCCAGTGAAGATGATGCCAGTGGAGATCGATGAAGTCAATGACTTCGCCCATGCGCAGGCGGTCGATCAGATTCCCGACGGCTCCGCCGAGGATCAAGGAAAGGCTGACGACCAGGATATTCCGACCTGGGCGGAGATTCTTCAAGAGGTACAGAACGCATCCAATGGCCACGCTGGACACGAGAACGAAAAATACCATCCGCAGAGGTGAGCGACTTCCCGCCAAAAGGCCGAAGGCTGCCCCTGTATTCTTCAAGTAGGTAAGGTGGGCGAAGTTGGGTACAATCTCAATCGACTGGTAAAGTTGCATCAGGTTGTTGACCAACGCCTTGGTGATTTGATCCAGGGCTAAGACGGTGCCACCCACGATAAGAGCCAGACGGTATTTTGGATTCATGGCTTTCCCTCTGAGCGGATGGTGGAGAGAACGTCGCAGCAACGGGGGCAGACCGACGGGTGGGCAGTGCTTTCTCCCGTGCGGGGGTCATAAATCCAGCAGCGTTCGCATTTTTTGCCCTTCGCCCGGGTAATCAGGATGCTCAAATTTTCCAGCGCAGGGCTACGGTACGCCCCGGCTGGGGGAGAAGAGACCAGCTCAACCTGGGAGACAATGAACAAGTCCTTCAGTTGCCCTTCATTCTTCCGCAAGAAAGAGAAGAGCTTTTCCGGAGCATTGAGGGTTACGCAGGCCTCCAGAGAGTTTCCGATGAGCTTATTTTGCCTGAAAATCTCCAGAGCCTTGGAGACTTCCCCGCGCACTTGCAAAAGAAGCTCCCAGCGTTCTTCGAGTTCTTTGTCCAGGTACTGGGGCTCAACCTCTGGGAAGAGAGTTAAATGCACACTTTCGGCTCGTTTCTTCGCTCCCGGAAGATGATCCCAGACTTCTTCAGCAGTGTAAGAAAGAATCGTCGCCATGAGGTGGACGAGGGCATCCAGGATCTTGAAAAGGGCGGTCTGGGCTGCGCGCCGCTGGGGGGAGGAAGCGGCAGACGTATAGAGTCGGTCCTTCAGGATATCCAGGTACAGGGCGCTCAGGTCCACCGTGCAGAAGTTGTGCAGGGAATGAAAGACGACGTGGAATTCAAAATTGGCGTAGGCTTCTCTCAGCCGGGAGATCAATTTCTGCAGGCGCAGGAGAATCCAGCGGTCGATCTCCAAGAGTTGGACATCTGGAACCAGATTTTTCTGGGGGTCGAAGTCATAGAGGTTTCCCAGAAGGAACCGGCAAGTATTGCGGATGCGACGGTAGGCTTCGGAGAGTCGCGTGAGGATCTCTTGCGAGATACGGATGTCGTCGCGGTAATCCTCAGCGGCCACCCAAAGGCGCAGGATTTCTGCTCCGTAGCGGGTGATGACTTCCTCGGGGGCGATCACGTTCCCGAAGGATTTAGACATTTTCCTTCCTTCGCCGTCGACCACAAAGCCGTGGGTGAGGACGGAGAAGTAAGGCGCCTGGCCTCGGGTCCCCACAGAGGCCAGGAGGGAGCTGTGGAACCAACCCCGATGTTGATCGCTACCCTCGAGGTACATATCGGCCGGAGACTTCAGGTTGGGTCGCTTTTCACAAACTGCGGCATAACTTACCCCGGAGTCAAACCAGACGTCCAGGATGTCCGTTTCCTTGGTGAATTCTTCCCCCTGGCATTTGGGACATCGGGTTCCCGGCGGCAGCAGTTCCTTGGCCGGGAGGTCGAACCAGACGTCTGCTCCGTCTTTTTCAAAGAGCCGGGCCACATGCTCGACCAGGGATTCTTCAACTAAGAGTTCCCTGCAGGACTGGCAGGTGAAAGCCACGATGGGCACTCCCCAGGCCCGCTGCCGAGAGATACACCAGTCCGGCCGGTTTTGAATCATCCCGTAGATGCGATCGCGGCCCCATGGAGGAATCCAGGTCACCCGGTCAATGGCCTCCAGAGCCTTCTGGCGCAGGCTGTTCTTCTCCATGGAGATGAACCATTGCTCGGTGGCCCGGAAGATGATGGGGTTCTTGCAGCGCCAGCAGTTGGGATATTGGTGAACATATGGTTCGGAGTGGATGAGGGCCCCTACCTCGGCAAGTTTGCGGTTTACTGCTTCATTGGCGTCGAAGACGTACTGCCCGGCGAAGAAAGGAACCTCGGAAGTGAAACGGCCCTGGTCATCCACCGGAGAATAAATGGGAATGTTATATTCGATCCCAGACTCGTAGTCTTCCTGGCCATGGCCAGGGGCAGTATGCACGCATCCGGTGCCTGTGTCCAGGGTGATATATCTGGCCAAGATGAGTACAGATTCGCGGTCGAGGAAGGGATGGCGGCATTTCAGCCCCTCGGCCTCCTTACCGGCAAATTTGGCAAGCACCCGGTACTTTGCTTTTCCCGCTTTGGCCATGACCGCTTGGAGGAGGGCTTCGGCCAGAATCCAAACTTCCCCGTTCACTTCGGCGGCTACGTAAAGATAATCCGGATGGAAGGCAATGGCCAAATTTGCCGGGATCGTCCAGGGTGTGGTTGTCCAGATGAGGACGTAGACCTTTTTTCCCTTCAATACCGGCAACCGTTCGCCGAAGTCTGATCGGGCCTCGAACCTAACGGTAATGGATGGAGAAGTATGATCTTCATATTCCACTTCTGCTTCGGCCAGCGCGGTCTCGCAGGAGGCGCACCAGTAGACCGGTTTTTTCCCGCGGTAGACAGACCCTTTGCCGGCGAACCGGCCAAATTCTCGCGCGATCGTAGCTTCATAGTCATAGCTCATCGTCTGGTAGGGATTATCCCATTCCCCCATCACTCCCAAACGTTTAAACTCCTGGCGCTGGATGTCCAGATATTTAGAGGCAAAAGCCCGGCAAAGCTTTCTTTTCTCACCGGTGGAATAGGAGGTTTTCTTGCTTCCCAGCTCTTTGTCTACCTGATGTTCGATGGGAAGTCCGTGGCAGTCCCACCCGGGCACGTATTCTCCGTTGAACCCGGCCATATTCCGGGATTTAACGATGAGGTCTTTCAGGATTTTATTTAGGGCGGTGCCGATGTGAATGTGCCCGTTGGCATACGGCGGGCCGTCATGAAGAATGTATTTGGGCCGGTCTTTGGCCATCTCTCGGAGCTTCTGATAGATTCGCCCTTCTTCCCATTTTTTTAAAATTTCGGGCTCGCGCTGCGGTAGGTTCGCCTTCATGGGGAAAGATGTTCTGGGCAAGTTCAGGGTTGCTTTATAGTCCATCTCGTCCTCTGGTAAAAGGATACGCTCGCCAAAATCCTATTGACCCCATTGGATCTTTATCTTTTTTTACCACATGACCTGTCTAAGTCAAGAGAAAAGAAAAGGGATCGTCTTCTAATTCTTGATTTTTGCCCAAAGGTCGCAGCCAAATGCCAAGCTCGCTTCCCCTCAGTCGAAGAGATGTATAAATTTTCCTTTGCCCTTCTCTTTTGAAGTAGTATAATGATCCCCGTTCATTTTCAGCCGGTGAGGCGGAAATCTGTTTTAAAGATTACCGCGGAAGGTTTTTCTTTCATTGCGGGGATAATGAAGCATTTCGCGGGTTTTCTTTTTAGTTGCTGGCCCAGAGGGAGTTTTCTAACGCGAGAAAGGATGAGCGAGGAGCTCTCTGGGAGTTTGGCAGGAAGGGGGTGGGATTGAGGTCAGTTAGAACGAGTCCGCAAAAGAAAATGGCCTTCCCAGGATAGTTTTTTTCGGGTTTTGACAGAATAAAGAAAGGAGGAAAGGAGAGATGGCCAACAAAGGGATAGACTGGTCATCCTTATGGAAGAAGGATGAATGGCTTGCCGTCTGGATCGGTTTCCTCATCATCATTCTCGTCCTGGCCGGCCTTACGGTCAAGATTCCAAGGCTCAAGTGGACGACAGATGCAGAGTTTGCCTCTGTTATAGCCGGTACCTTACCGGCGGTGGGAAAACTGGCAAAGGAGGCCGAAGCAAAGGGAGAAACAGAGCTCCAGGCGCAAACGATGGCTCTCAAGGCGGCCATGGATGCGAAGGACCGAAAGGCCATAAGTGAAGCTGCCAAGAAACTGGATGACATCGCCAAAAAAGTCAAGGATGATGGCTTAAAGAAGAAGGCTGGGGCAATTGTCAAAGACGCCCGGGCTGAAGTCGGAAACCTTCTGAGTAGAGTCTTTGCCTGGGAGAATATCCAATGGGTGATTATTATCGGAATCGCCTTCCTGATTCTGGGGAGCATAGGCATAGGGGCTATGGGAGCGGGTGTGGGGAAGTTCATCATTGGTTTTCCCTTCGTCTTCATCATCGCTTTCATAGCTCAGTTCCTCGCGGGGAACTATACCATCCTTTATTACGGACTAGAATATGTCCTCTGGTGCCTTATCATAGGGCTCTTGATCAGCAATGTAATCGGCGTGCCGGAGTGGCTCAAAGTAGCTGTGAGAACCGAATACTACATCAAAATAGGCCTCGTGATCCTCGGCTCCGGTATCTTGTTCGGGGAGATCATTAAGGCAGGTGCTTACGGGATTGTACAGGGAATACTTGTGGTAGGGGTTGTCTGGTACATTTGTTACTGGTTAGCCAGGAAGATGAAGGTGGATGACGAGTTTTCTGCCATATTGGCCAGCGGGGTTTCCATCTGCGGTGTATCTGCCGCCATCGCCACCGCAGGCGCGGTAAAGGGTGACCCCAAAAAGCTGAGCTATGTGACCTCTCTCATATTAGTAGTAGCCGTTCCGATGATGGTCATCATGCCTTTGATTATAAAGGCCACAGATATGAACCACTTAGTGGGAGGAGCATGGCTCGGAGGGACCCTCGACACCAGCGGGTCGGTTGTGGCCGCAGGGGCACTGGTAAGTGAATTGGCCATGAAGATCGGGGTTATTGTGAAGATGTCTCAGAACGTCCTCATCGGTTTTGCAGCTTTTATCCTGGCCATCGTGTGGACGTTTAAAAAGGCGATGCCGGGGGAAAAACCCGGAGCCATGGAAATTTGGTTTCGGTTTCCCAAGTTCGTCCTGGGTTTCATGATTGCCTCCGTTTTCTTTTCTTTTCTCCTGGACCCCAAGACTGTGGATGCTACAAAGGGAATGCTGGGAGGGTTAAGGACATGGTGGTTTGCCCTCGCCTTCACTAGCATCGGGCTGGAAACAAGGTTTGCTGACCTGGCGAAAATGGGGGGCGGGAGACCGGCGATTGCCTTCTTGCTTGCCCAGGGGTTTAACATCTTTTGGACGCTTCTTCTCGCGTACCTCATCTTTGGTGGGGTGCTGTTCCCGGCTCCAAAACTCTAAAATCAAAAAAGACGGAATCCTGGTGGGTTAAACCCACCAGGATTGAAAACCAAAGTGGCGGGTTTTTGGAAACTATTGACTTTTCTCGAAAGTCAGATAGACTATTTCTTCAACGCGGGAAAGGACTATGGGGTGCTGAAAATATGTGGGTGGAAAGGAAATTCATGGAAAAGGAAAGAATCTTTAAACGCCCGTTATGGTTTTTATCAATCGCTGCCTTAAGCGGGCTGGCCTGCTATTCCACTGCCTGGGCTGCCGGGGGGATTGATCTGGGATTTTTGGGAAAAATTGAATTCACCTGGGATTTCGTCGTGGCCTTCCTGAGCATTGTGCTCATTGACCTGATTCTGGCCGGTGACAATGCTGTGGTCATCGCCTTGGCCGTTAAAAACCTCCCCCCGAAGCAAAAAAGGAAAGGGATCATCTTCGGAGCCGGGGCAGCGGTGGCTCTGCGGGTGGGCGTGACTTTCTGCGTGGCCCAGCTCCTCATGATCAGTTTCATCAAATTTTTCGGGGGAGCGCTGGTTTTATGGATCGCGGTCAAACTCTTCGTTGAGGGCGCACCAGAGGAAAAATTTCAGAAGGAAGCTACAACCTTTTGGCAGGCCATCCGGATCATCGTCATCGCCGACATCATTATGAGCACGGATAACATCCTGGCTGTGGCTGGGGCCTGCAAAGGAAATATTTTCTTGTTGATCTTTGGGCTGGCTTTGAGCATTCCCTTCGTGGTTTTCACCAGCACGCTGCTTTCCATGCTGATGGATAAATACCCCATCATCGTTTACATCGGCGCGGCGGTTCTCGGAAGGGTAGGGGGCGAAATGATCATGACCGACCCCTTCATTGTCAGGCTCATTGAACCGGGCAAAGTGCTCCAGTATAGCGTGGAAGCCATCGGAGCCTTCGGGGTAATCGTGGTGGGAAAGCTGTACATGCGCTGGAAGATCTCCCGTCAAGAGAGTACAGCGATCAAAGATACTCAACCGGCCAATTAGGAGTTTTTGGAAAGTTCCTTCGGCCCCATGGGCCTGTTTTTCAGTGAAGGCTAAAAAGAAGCGCTCCCGGTCTCGTCGGGGGCGCTTTTTTTGTAGTCTGCCCGCGTCCCCCGTACTTACCTCCGGGCCGCGAAACTCAAAAGCGAGGGAAGGCGGAAAAAACCCTTGACTTCAAAAGTTTTAGTAAGTGATAATAAAAACCAGGATTTCGCTCGACTATTGCCGTTATATTGGTTTAAAGCAATCGCCATCCAATGTCTGGATGGTGTTTTGTTTCCCCGCTTTAACGACAGCGGTTCTAACTTGGTCCCTTTCTTACTGACCTGATGGTCGCCGGCGATTATGCCGCAAAAGATTTTTCCCGCAGCATAGCGGAAAAGGGATTGTCTTTTGAACATGGGCGGGAGAAGACCATGAGGGGCTCTCTCATGTTCCAGGGAGCTATAGAATCCTTTTCCAAAGGAGGTGACCGAATGCTCGGACGGTCTTTAATTCTGAAGTAAGGAATTAAGTAAATTTTTCGAGCGCTGGATTGAATAAAGATGGAGGAAAAGAAAATGGCGAAAACAGAAACCCCGCTTTTGGATGACCTGGAAAAGGGGAAATGGCCGAGCTTTGTGAAAGATATAAAGCAGGCCGCGGAAAAAAAGCCGGCAGCCAAAGACCTCCTGCGCCAGCTCGAGCAATCCTTTAAGGATAAAATCGGGCACTGGAAGCATGGGGGAATTGTGGGGGTCAAAGGG
>CAYQWO010000054.1:0-12671 GCA_964421095.1 uncultured Syntrophaceae bacterium | reverse complement strand
CAACATAATACCGGCTTGGGCGCCCTGGCTGGCGAAGATGCGCTGCTTCTCCTGGCGCGGCGGGAAGTAAGATAGGTCGGTCATGGCGATCTTGCCTGCGATTCCTTTCTCTTCGCAACTTTCCCAGGTTCCGCGGCCGGCGTCAACCAACTCCCCCTCCACCGGCTTTGTGCCGGTCGAGACGCTGTGTGCCAGGACGTGGGCAGGGATCGCGCGGTACTCTGGGCTTATGATCTCCAAAGTGGCCTTCTCGGGGAAGCTAACCAGCCCCGGGTACTTCATTAATTCCGACTTCACACCAAAAGACCGCAACTGCTCGTCAACGAACCCAGCCGCCTGCCAGCAAGCATCAGATCCCGCCAGGCGCGACGGGAACTGGTTCACCATGGTTTCGATGTTCTTCCACGCTCGGTCGGCCGAAACTTCAGCCAATAATTGATCCTCAGACATCCGGTACCTCCTTATCTTAACGAAATTTGTAAACCTAACGCGGAAAAACCGTAACGAAAAATAGGACTCATAATTTGCTTCTTACAAACATGGTTGGATTACTGACGCCCTAAGCGCCTAACAAGTGGTAAATTTCTTTCCCCCAATCTTAATCAAAACCAATAAGGGAAATATAGATCGACTCATTCCTTCAATTTTTCAATCCTTTCTCGTTTCTTCTTAAACCACGGCAATAGAGGAAATACTAAGATTAAGAAAGCGCTGCCGAGCAGAGCCAAGGAGATAGGCCGTGTGAAGAATACGGTGAAATCCCCCGAAGAGAGCATCAGAGATCGTCGGAAAGCTACATCAAACATCGGCCCGAGGACCAAGGCTAAAATCAGCGGAGCCGCTTCATATTCAAACTTCTTAAAGATATAACCGATGACTCCAAAGATGATCATGATCACCATTTCAACGACATTATTGTTGATGCTATAAGCCCCGATGAGGCAAAACAGCAGGATCAGGGGGAAAAGAATTGAATAAGGAACTTTGAGAATCTTTACCCATATCCCGATGAGGGGAAGATTGAGAACGAGGAGCATGATATTTCCTACGTACATGCTCATGACCGTTCCCCAGAAAAGGTCCGGATTCTTCTGGATCAGAAGGGGCCCAGGCTGCATCCCGAAAACAATCATCGCTCCCAAAAGGATGGCCGTTACGGCATTGCTGGGAATTCCCAGGGTGAGAAGGGGGATGAACGCCCCGGCGGAAGCCGAATTGTTCGCCGCCTCGGGACCCGCTACCCCTTCAATCGCCCCCTGGCCGAACTTTTCGGAATGTTTGGAAATCTTCTTCTCAACGGCATAGGAAATAAAAGAAGAAATCACGGCTCCTCCGCCGGGAAGAATCCCCAGGAAAAAACCAAGGACGGTTCCTCGAAGAATTGGGAAGATGGAATCTGCCCAATCCTTCAAAGAGGGTAGCAGGTTCTTGATTTTGGTTTCGAAAATGGACCGTCCCCCCATCGAATACTCTATGTTGAGCAAAACCTCCGAAATACCGAAAAGCCCCATGGCCACTTGCGCAATCCCAAGGCCATCGGCCAATTCGATAATGCCGAAGGAAAACCGTTCTGCTCCCACCATCGTGTCAAGGCCCACACAACCCAGGAAAATACCAACCGCAGCCATGAGCAAGGATTTCCACATGGGTCCTTTGGATAAGAAAACCAGCATCGTCAGGCCTAAGATAACCAAAGAACAATATTCTACGGGACTGAATTTTAAAGCCATCTGAGACAAAGGGGGAGCTACCAGCATCAATCCTACGATACCTATGGTTCCAGCGATGAATGAGCCAAAAGCGGCTATTCCCAAAGCGGGTCCGGCTTTCCCTTTGCGGGCCATCTGGTATCCATCAAGGCATGTAACCACCGAAGCGGCTTCGCCCGGTATGTTGACCAAAATAGATGTTGTCGATCCTCCGTACATGGCGCCATAATAAACTCCCGCAAGCATGATGATAGCTGCAAGGGGAGGCACACGGAAAGTGACTGGCAGAAGAATTGAAAGGGTGGCTACCGGTCCTATACCTGGTAGAACACCGATCAATGTACCAATCAGAACCCCGACAAAGCAGAAAAACAGGTTAAGCGGTTGGCAGGCAACCTGCAGCCCCATAAATATGCTGGACAATGTTTCCATTTGCCTTTTTCCTAAAACCCCCAAGGGCCTTTAGGAAACTGAACGTTCAGCAAAGTTCCAAATACTCCATAAGTTGATAGGGCCGTAACGATGCCCCCCGTAATCGCCACAGGCCATTGATAGATTTTACCCATGCGTAATAATAGGCTGACAAAAATAGCTGTACACAGCGTAAATCCCATAGGAGTCAGCAGCAAGGCATAAGCAAAAAGGCTTCCAATCGTTAGTAGTAATCTTCCCCACTTCGATCCATCTGGCATGGGTGACCTCCATTGGATGCCCTCTCTCTGTCTTAAAGTGGACACTAAAAACCCGATGAGAGCGAATATGAAGATGGCCAAACCGGCTACAAAAGGGACAAAACCTGTTTCGGGCGCATGCAAAGTTCCGATCCCATAATGTATCGAAGTGATACATATGGCGATACCACAAACTAGCCAGAATACTGAGCTCCATTGATCGTTGTTTATTTTTTTGAGCATACGTTTATCCTTATGTCTTCCACTAACCCAAAACTAAAGTCCCAGCGCACTCTGCCCACTGTTCGATTTCACGATCGGGATATTCAACCTCGCCCCTGACCAAAGGGTCGCTCCGCTCCCCTTTAGAAACCTGGCAGAAGACGCCCCGCGTCTTGACGCAGGGCGTAACCCTGGCGCCAGAAAGTCCTTTGGAATCATCACGGTTATTATTTGCTGCTTTTTATTCTTTACGTAGCCCAAGTTGCTTCACTACAGGGCCTAGTTCGGCAAAGAAATCATGAACATATTTCGTTATCTCTTCAGGGCCACGGTAAACAAGTGGGGTAACGAACTTTTCTGCCGTTTTGATGAATTCTGGATCCTCCTGGGCCTTCTTAAAAGCCTGGTGAAAAATGTCGACGATATGGGGAGGAATTCCTTTGGGACCGCCAACCGCGGGAAAGCTGGGCATGCCGATTCCGTAGCTTTCCATCAGAGCGGGAACATTCGGGTATTGGGGTATCCTCTTTTCCGCTCCGCCAGCGACTGCTAAAATCCTGAATTGGCCGGATTCCACATAGGGGATAAATGTCGAAGTTGCACATGCGGCGTCCACATGTCCGCCCAGAAGATTCGTCAGTGCGGTTACAGAGTCTCCTAAGGGAACAATATTAAATTTGACCCCTGTCTTCATAGCTAATCGCTCTATGACGAGGTGATGTGCCGACCCCACCCCCAAAACGCCCATACGGAGCTTGCCCGGGTTACTTCTTGCATACGCGATCAGATCTTGTATGGTTTTCCACTGGGAACCTGTTTGGGTAACGATTCCATGTTGATAACCAAAGGCTTGCATGATGTAGGTGAAATCTTTGAGAAAATCGTAGGGAACCGGTTTCAAAAGCTGAGCAGATGCTCCTCCCGACTCCAACAAGGCTATTGTATACCCATCCGGCTTCGCAGCCTTCACCGCAACAAGAGCTATAGACTGTGCAGCTCCTGGCTTATTCAAAAAGATGATGTTTTGCATCAGGATTTTACTCGCTGCGCTCACGAGCGCCCTGGCGCATAGATCAGTTGATGTTCCCGCGGGGCTAGCACAAATCATTGTAATTTCCCTGGTGGGAAATTTCCCCTGAGCATCTGCCAATCCCGTAAGTCCCAAGCATAGAGCTAAAGAAAGAAAAACCACTCCCATCTTACTTAGCAACGAACGTCTTTTCATTTTCATAACCTCCTCCTTTAACGTATCTCCGCGCGACTCGCTTAGAGATATCTAAGTCTTCACATTCTCCCCAATCGCTACAACATCAAAAGAACCGGAAACATCTAATGATATTTGTAAATCTATCGATTGCCCGTCCCTCCTCCTTCAATCTCAATCAAAACCATAAAGGAAAATGAAAATCGACCACCCGCTGCAGGGTTCGCTGGGTTGAAGCGAGCAGGTTCCGGCAGCGGTTTTAGGGGCGATTCATAAATCGCCCTGATAAACTAATAAGCGCGCATGGCCACCAGGGCTTCGGCCATCTTCACCGCCGTGACGATGGGGTTGACGAGGGGGAGGCCCACCTCCCTTTCCGTTTCTTTCAACAGCGCCGAGTCCATGAACGCCGCCGTCATGCATCCCAGAATCATCACGTCGGCCCCCTTGGATTTGGCTTCTTTCATGGCCCGGATAAGATTCTGTTGGGTTCTCTTCGCATCCTTACCCATTTCCAGGACGGGAATGTCCAGGGAGTGACTGGAGACCAGGCGGTTCACGTCCAGTCCGGCCTCGCGCACCAGCCGTCTCTTGATTGCCGCCCGCTCCAGGGAAGTGGTGACCATGGAGAAGCGCTTATCCCCCAGAGCTCCCAGGACGATGGACGATTCCCCCGGGCCCACAATGGGAATACGGGCCAGCTCCCGGGCGCCTTCCAATCCGGCGTCTCCGGCGCACCCGATGATCAGTGCGTCGTACTCATCCTGGTGCTGGAGGACGAATTTCAGGACATTAGGCATGGCCTGATACTCATCCATGGCATTCTCGATGGCCATGGGGCCGTCTTCCACCACTTTGATTTCTACGGTCGTCCCCTGGGCCGCAACCCGGTTGAGGATCTTCTCCCTTCTCGCGAGTTCCGCCTTGCTCATCCCGAGACCGGGGAGCAGGTAGCAGATTTTCATGAATAACCTCCGGGGTAAGATGTGAATAGTGTCAGTGATTCGTAACGGTATCCGGCGATCAGCCATCCGCTATCCGCACTTCTTCAAGGGAATGCTCACCGTTAGAGCCTTCAGGCTCTGGATTTGATCAGTCATTTCTCTCCCCCAAATCAGGAACTCAAGGGAACCCGTTGAGCCTTTTTCCCAATGGAGATTCCTGGCGCGAATGGTGTTATACTCGATCACGGAAAATTTCCCAATGATGCCTTTTTATTATAATGTTAAGGCCGGTTTGTCAATAAGGATAAAAAGCCGAAGAAAAACCTGTTATACTCTTTTTATTCACTTAATAGCGGCAAGCCGGAACCGAACAAGATTTTGTAGGTGTGGCCCTATGTGTGGCCGCCTATCAAAGGGGCGATTGATGAATCGCCCCTGTACTGGCCTTGTGATCTGGATTCTCATTTAGCGAATCATGAAAATATGGGGAATATGGGAGCAAAAAAACAATGAATCTTACTCTCGCTGAAGCAAGACTGATGGACGGAGTTGGGGGGAAGATGGGAACGGCACCTTAACCATCGAAGGGGAACTCATCGAGGAGGTGGCCTGCGCGGGAAAAGTGCCGGAGATGGCAGGTTTCACGCGGATCGACTGCCGGGGAAAGACGGTCATGCCCGGGCGGATCGATACCCACCTGCATGTGAGCGGCGGGAGGTGGTGTCGGGCGTCGATGACTACCGGGTGAGCCGGCGGATGGACGAACACCTGGCCATGCATGCCTACCGCACGTTGGAGGCAGCCGAGAGGGCCCTGCGGGCCGGTTTCCCCACGCTGCGGGACATGAGTTCCCGGGACTTCGTGGATGTGCAGCTCCGCAAGCCAGTCTCCGAGGGTTTGGTCGTCGCTCCCCGGATCATCTGCAGGAATGTATAAGTGGATCGCCGTATCCTACAAAACGTACTCATGGGTACAAGGTACTAGTCAACGATCAATCCAAATAAAAAGGATTATTTGCTTTCCGACCTCAAAAAAACATATATCTTTCAGGTGACCGCCCCAACTGCATACGGCTCTTCAATTACAAGAATTCTCCGAATCCGGATAATCAAATGCCGCGCAATCGCAATGATCGCCCGCCAATCCATGTTTACAAATGAAGGGAAACCCGTGAAGGTCAAGCAGGTGAGCGAGGAGCTGGGGATGCGCTACGTGCTGGAGGGGAGTGTACCCCTTTCTGGAGAGAAGGTCCGTATCGAATTCATAAAGATCAATCCGACATTTTCTTTGGAGCAGTTTGCCAAGATACTCCCGTTTAGGGATACGTCTCAAATTGAACGCATGACCGACGCCCTGCGCAAGGCCGGGCTGAAGGGAAGAGCTGTTTGACAGGTTATTTCGTATCTATTGACTCCTTGCTCCGCGCTTAGTAAACTCTTTCTGGAATTAGGATAGCCAAACCCCTCGTGGCGTAACCAGCCAACTTTTGGGAGATAGACAAGGAGCGCGCAATGGAACTCTTGGAAGCCATCCAGAATCGAAAGAGCATCCGCCAGTTCAAAGCCGATCCCGTTCCCCGAGTTATACTCGAGGAAATTTTGCAGGCTGCCCTCCGGGCTCCTTCAGCCATCAACACGCAGCCGTGGGAATGCTGGGTCGCGGGGGGGCAAACCCTCCAGCAATTGAGCCGGGAACTATATGCCGAAGGGGCAAAGGGAAGCCCCTCTCGCGCAGATTTTAACCTTCCCGAAATATGGAAAGATGCCTACATGAACCGGATGCGGGAGAATGGCAAAAGACTCTTTGGACTCCTGGGTATTGACCGCCAGGATAAGGAGAAAAGGAAAGCCTTCGCCCTGTCCATGTATAAGTTTTTCGACGCCCCCCAGGTGGTCTTTCTCTGCCTGGATTCCAGCCTGGGAGATTACTCCCTTTTTGACTGCGGCTGTTTCGCCCAGAATATCTGCCTTCTGGCCATCTCGAAAGGGCTGGGGACGTGTATTCAACATTCCGGTGTGCACTACCCGGATATCATCCGGAAGTATGTCCCCATCCCCGTAGAAAAGAAAATCCTCGTGGCCATTTCTATCGGTTATGCAGATGAGGAGGCGGTGGTCAATCGATTCAGGAGCAACCGCGAGCTTCTGGAAAAGGTGGTCCATTGGGAAGACCTGCCCTGAGCGTTAGGTCACCCCATTGGGCGAAACGCTTGAGGGCCAAAATACTCGGAGGTGTTTTACATGGCTAAGGAAATCGGATTCATCGGTTTGGGGGCGATGGGCAAGCCCATGGCTTTGAACCTGATCAAAAAGGGCTTCTCTCTCCGGGTTTACGACATAATCCCGGAGAAGATGGATCCTCTGGCAGCCCAGGGAGCTAACGTCTGCAGGTCTCCCAAAGAGGTAGCCACGATCTGTCCCATCATTATCACCATCCTGCCCGCTCCCCCGGAGGTGAGGAGCGCGGTTCTGGGAAAAGACGGGGTCATCGAAGGAATCAAGCCCGGGGCAATTCTAATCGAAATGAGCACGATCGATCCCCTGACCAGCCGGGAGGTAGGCAGTGCCCTGGCGGCCAAAGGGGCCAAAATGCTGGATGCTCCTGTGGCCCGAGGGGTGCCGGCGGCCGTGGCCGGAACGTTGAGCATTTTTGTGGGAGGAGATAAGAAGGTTTATGAAGAATGTTTACCGGTCTTAAAATCCATGGGCACGGATATTTTCCACGCAGGGCCGGCAGGCTGCGGACATGTGGTAAAGATGATCAACAACCTTATTTTAGCCGGGACCGTGGCCCTTCTCTCCGAATCCCTCGTTCTGGGAGTGATGGCCGGAGTGAAACCCGACCCGTTGTATGAAGCCCTTTGCGCAGGCTCTGCAGGCAGTTTCGCCCTGAAGAATCAGATCGGGCAATCCGTGTTGAAAGGGGTCTTCGAAGAGGGGCGCTTTTCCGTGGACTACATGATGAAGGACCTGGGGCTGGCCCTGGAGACCGGAAAGGCCTTGCATGTTCCCCTTCCGTTCGGGGCCCTGGCCATGCAGGTTTATGAAAGCGCCCGCGCCGCTGGAAAAGCTAAAAAATATTACCCCGTAGTGATTACGCAATGGGAAGAGCTGACCGGCGTCCAGGTACGTAGCGAGGTCAAGTGAGCTCTCGCCATATATACGGATCAACGAAAGCAGGCTCTTCCAGAATGAGTGATACCAAGCGGCTTTTTAAAGTGGTGATTACCGGGGACACCCTTGCGCCAGAGGCTATGAAGCTTCTTGGCGAGAAATGCCAGATTGAATTTGTGGGGCCTTATCCGCCGCCTTCAGGTCTCGCCCAAAGGCTGAAACAAGGGAAAGCGGATGCCCTAATTGTCCGAACCGGAAAAATTCCCGGGGAGGTGATCAAAGCCTCTCCGAATCTAAAAGTCATAGCCAAACATGGAATTGGAGTAGATACCATAGATGTAAATACGGCCAATGAATTGAAAATTCCAGTTTTAGTTACCGCCTCGGCCAATTATCAGTCGGTGGCCGAACATACCTTGGCTTTGATGTTCGCTCTGGCCAAAGACATTCCCCGACTCGATAATCGTCTGCGTCAGGGGTTTTGGGATAAAACCCAATATCGCGGCGTAGAACTTTATCAAAAGACTTTGGGGCTGATCGGGTTCGGCCGAATCGGTCGCCGGCTCCATGAATTGGTAACTCCTTTGCGGATGAAGGTCCTGGTGTTCGATCCCTTTATCAATGACGAAGAAGTTCCCCTGGGGGTAACCCGAGTGCAGGGACTGGAGTCGCTGTTGAGGACCGCTGATATCGTAAGCCTCCATTGTCCCCTAACCGAGCAAACTAAACATCTGCTCGGTAAGAAGGAATTGGGGATGATGAAAAAAACCTCGTGGTTGATCAACACGGCACGAGGGGAGGTAGTCGATCAAGATGCACTCATTATGGCCCTCCGGGAGGGAACGATTGCGGCAGCCGGAATCGATACCTTTCAAAAAGAGCCTCCAGAAGATCTCCAATCCCTCTGCCAGGCAGGGAAAGTTGTGATGACGCCCCACGTGGCCGCGGCCACGGAAGAAGCCTTCACCCGAATGGGGGTGGAGGCGGCCCAAAATGTTCTGACTATCCTGGAAGGGAAAAAACCGGATAAAGATTGCCTAGTCAACCCAGAAATTTATGAAGAAGGATGAGAGGAGGAAAATCATGAGAAAACTATTTTTCCTTTTGATCGGCTTGATCGTCTTCCCAGTTTGCGTTCAAGCCACTAGTTATCCAGAAAAGTCTATCGATGTGATTGTAGCTTATGCTGCAGGGGGAGGAACCGACGTGGGCGCCAGAATATTGGCCAAGGTGGCCAAAAAATACATCCCCCAGCCTCTGGTGATCATCAATAAACCAGGAGCCGGCGGGGAGATTGGTTTTATGGCCCTGGCGCAGGCCAAGCCCGACGGATATACGATTGGATTTATCAATCCTCCGACTATTGTCTTGTTGCCCTTTCAAAGAAAAGTCGGTTACAAGATGTCGGATTTTAGATATATCATCAACGTGATGGAAGATATAGGAGCCCTGTGCGTGAGGACGGAAAGTCCTTTCCAACGTCTCGATGATTTTATAGAAGCAGCCAAGCAGAAACCGGGTGAATTGACCGTGGGCAATGCCGGCGCTGGCTCCGACGCCCATATGACCGCGCTGGATTTTGCTAAAAAGGCCAACATCTTGATCAACCCCGTACCCTTTAAAGGGGCTTCTGACGCCAGAACAGCGGCTCTGGGTGGACATGTGGATGCAGTGGTTATGAAAGTAGGAGAAGCAAAACCCTTTGTTCTATCAAAGCAAATAAGCATTCTAGCGATCGCGGCCAGCGGACGTTTGAAAGAATTCGCCGATGTCCCCACCTTCCAAGAACTGGGTATTAAAACGACCATGACGACCACTCGAGCCGTTGCCGGACCTGCGGGGATTCCAGATTATGCGGTTAAGTATCTTCATGACCGTCTTAAGAAGACCATCGAGGACCCAGAATTCATCGAGCTGGCCGAAAAGACCGGCGTTTATGTCAAATATATGACCCCGGAAGAATATAGAAAGTATATCGAAGGGCTGGAAGAAACTTTCGGGCCCATGTGGAAAGAGATGGAGAAGAAATAGGAGATTTCATGGAGAAGAAAATATACGAAGAAATCACGAAGGTTTTTCCCGCTATAGAGAAATTTAAAGATGCGGACCTTAAAGAACAAGTCTTAAAATGCTGGGCAAGGGCACTGAAGGAAGGTTCGTTCAAGAACCTGGAGGATATGCCATTCAGTGGGGAAATCTCTGAAACCAGTCTTCCGAGCCACATTAATTGGGTTTTGGAAGTCGCCTTATTTATGGCGGATCTTGTGGAGAAAAGGATGGGCCTCTCAGTTAATCGAGACCTGCTAATCGCCTCCGTTCTTTTACATGATCTGGGAAAGGCTTTCGAATATGAGAAAAAGGGAGATGGGTATGTGAAATCGGAAATTGGGAAGAAATTCATGCACGGTTTTTGGGGAACTCATATAGCCCTTGAGCAAGGTGTCTCCCAGGATTTGGCCCATCTGATTTCTACCCACAGTAAAGATTCACCGACTCATCCCCGGCTGATCGAAGGGATTATCCTCCATTACGCAGATTTTGCCCACGCGGATATTCTGCGTTTCCAGAAAGGGTTAGAGACTTTCTTGTCTTTGAAATAGGGAATACGCTTTCCTGAAGCGGTATTTCTTCGCGCTCGAGGAGGGCAAATGGGAAGACCATTAGATTACAATCGCCCGAGCGCCATCTTTTTCCTGGTGGTGGGAATCCTCTTTTCCCTTTATGCCCGGTCAGTGGAGATTGGCACCTGGCATCAACCGGGGCCGGGATTTCTACCCTTCTGGGCGGGCCTTACCTTAGCCATCATGTCTGCTTTCCTCCTTTTGAAAAGCTACGACCGAAAGGCTCGGATTGCTCATCCCTCCTTCTTTCCCGAAAAGAACTCCTGGAAAAGGGTGCTGGCCACCTTCCTCGCTCTATTTGCTTATGTCCTCTTCCTGACACCCCTTGGTTTCGCGTTGACCACCTTCTTTTTTTTGGGTTTTCTCCTCCGGTTTGTCTTCCCCCAGGCGTGGGGACGGACCTTGATGGTTGCTACGCTTGGGTCCGCCATTGCCCGGCTGCTTTTCATCGATTTTCTGGAGACCCAGCTGCCGAAGGGGGTTTTGGGATTTTAGATCAACCATGGACATATTGAACCACATTGTTCTTGGGGCTGAGGTTGTCTTCCAACCGCTTAACCTTCTGTTTTGTTTTCTTGGGGTCCTGATGGGAACCTTGGTGGGGGTGCTTCCGGGCTTTGGCCCCACCGCCGCCATTGCCCTTCTTCTCCCTACCACCTTTTACACCTCGCCCGTTGCCTCTATCATCATGCTGGCCGGAATCTATTACGGAGCGATGTATGGGGGTTCGACCACCTCCATCCTGGTCAACATCCCGGGCGAAGCCTCGTCGGTTGTTACCTGTCTGGACGGGTATCAGATGGCCCTCCAGGGAAGGGCAGGCCCGGCCCTGGGTATCGCGGCTTTTGGCTCTTTCATCGCGGGCACATTTTCCGTATTGGGGCTGATGGTGATCGCCCCGCCGCTGGCCAAGTTGGCCTTGGCGTTCGGCCCCCCAGAATATTTCAGTTTAATGCTCCTGGGCATAGTCATCCTCATCTATCTGGCCTTCGGCTCTATCCTTAAAGCTTTGATGATGGCCGTTTTTGGACTGCTTGTGGGTACGATCGGCCAGGATTCCATTTCCGGGACGCTGCGTTTAACCTTTGGCATTAAGGAACTCTACGACGGGGTGGGTCTGATTCCGGCCATCATGGGCCTGTTTGGCGTTTCCGAAGTGATTGTCAATGTGGAGCAGGCCATAAGAAGGGAAGTCATCGCCGCGAAAACAAAAAACCTCCTGCCAACCTTGGAAGATTGGCAGGCCTCTTTCACGGCCATCATCCGTGGATCGGTGCTTGGATTTCTCATCGGTATCCTTCCAGGCCCTTCCTCGACGATCTCTTCCTTCGCCTGTTATGCCATGGAGAAAAAACTTTCTCGGCATCCAAAAAAATTCGGAACCGGCGCCATCGAGGGTGTCGCCGGTCCGGAATCCGCGAACAATGCCGCCACCGGGGGTGCTTTTATTCCCCTATTAACTTTGGGTATTCCGTCGAACGCTGTAACGGCCCTTCTTCTGGGCGCCTTTATGATCCATGGCATCACTCCGGGTCCCATGCTTATCCCCCGCCATCCCGATCTCTTTTGGGGGACCGTCATGAGCATGTATTTGGGAAATGTCATGCTCTTGGCCCTGAACCTCCCCATGATTGGCCTTTGGGTTCAGGTTCTGAAGGTTCCTTATCCGATTCTATTCCCTTTCATACTCCTTTTCTGTCTGGTGGGGGTGTTCAGCCTCAATTTCAGCCAGGTGGAAATGGCTCTGATGATTGGTTTTGGAGTCTTTGGGTATGTAGCCAGAAAATTCCAATTTGAGATGGCCCCTCTGGTCCTGGCTTTGGTCATCGGTCCCATGATGGAAAATTACCTCCGACTTTCCCTGATTATCTCCCGGGGAAGTCCATGGATCTTTTTTAATAGACCCATTTCGGCCGCTTTTATTCTTGTCACCATCGCCCTTCTGATTTCTCCCCTGGTTCCAGGGATTGCCGGGCGACGCCGGAAGCTACAAGAGAAAGTCGAAAGAGAGCATATCTGAAATTGATACTGTCAAAATTTTCATGGAAAACAGGAGAACATATGAAACTACAGGGATTTCACCACAGAGAACCCAGAGAAAAAAATAGTATATAAAAATTCTGTGCCCTCTGTGGTTAAATTTCCTCCAAAAGAGTTTCCTTTAAAAGAGATAACGCAAAGAAAACA
>CAYQWO010000053.1:0-12897 GCA_964421095.1 uncultured Syntrophaceae bacterium | reverse complement strand
GGATAACGAGGTTGTCGGCGACGTTCCAGGGCGAAATATTTTCGCCAATCCATGATGGAGCGACTGATCTTCTGGAAACCTCTTTTCCCTATCATCTCAATAAGATTAAAGGCGCGATTCACGGGAGACAAAAAGAATAAAGTCTCTAGGGGATATAAGGGCTCCCTGAGGGTTTTCCCCTTACTACCTTCCGGAAACTCCACTCTTTCCCTCCCCCCAGAAGGTTAAGCATATATTGTTAGGTTAACGATGGCCTGGTGGGAAATACGATGATAGAAAAATAATTTGAATTACACGGATTGTCAAGGCAAAAATTGAGCTCAGTCCGATTGTATATTTATTCAGTAAAAACATGTAGTTGGAAATGCGAGGGTGGTTTCTATTCATAAGAAATCCTTATATCCTCCACTCCCTGCACAACATAGTCCCGGTAACCCTTCCTGGCCGTCCTTTACTTCCTTGGTAGCGCTTTTGTATCACGGTGAAAAGGCGCGGTCCTACGTACTGGTCCTGACCAGCAACTCGTTAAAACGGACGGGGGTTCGATAGGGCCCATCTCGGCCGTTTAAGCTTACCGGCTTGATAATTCTCTTAAGGGGGAATTTATTTTGAATCCCCTTTAAATTCTCCAAGGATGATGCCTCCTGTTTGTTTCCACCCCCATCTTGCCGATCGTTGCAGAATCAGCCTGCCTAAAGAACGGAAAAATGATGAAAATAACCTGAAAATGTTTTTCTCGCATGAGATAGATCATCCTGTCTTTTAAAGAGTCATATTAATTTTGTATCAAGAATCAGGAGGTAAGAAGCGGCAATTACATTGTGGATTTGGGTCTTCGGAAGCGTTTGGACACTGACAGGGGCGTTCTAGGCTAATGCAGATCATGTGAGGAAGGAGGATTGGTTATGTCCAAAGTCATCATACGAAAGGCAACTTACCATGATCTAACTCAAGTCATCCATGAGATATTTGAGGCGTTTTTCATCGACCTCAAGGACAAGAAGGTTTTTATCAAGCCGAATCTTGTGAGACCCGTACCTCCCGAAAAGGCGGCTACGACACATCCTGTCCTACTCAGGGCCATCGCCGAGGAAGTGAAAAAAAGAGGGGGAACACCATGGATTGGAGACAATGGAATCGATGTCCAGAACCTTTACCGGGTAACGGAAGTCGAAGAGACCTGTGCCCCCTATATGGTCAACATCAGCAAGGGCGCCAGTCTTTTCGAGATCGGGGGATTTAAGGTCCCCATCTCCAGGTCTTTTGTACAAGCGGACATTTTCATCAACGCTCCCAAACTGAAGACCCATGTGATCGCCGGTATGACTTGCTGCCTGAAGAATCCTTTCGGGTTGATTCCAGGGAACTTCAAGGCCAGAATGCATGCCCTGACCGGCCATGCCAAGAGGTTAACGGAATTTTTCCTTGATGTCTATCGCTGGAGAATCCCGAACCTGAATATCGTGGATGGAATTCTGGCAATGGAAGGAGACGGCCCCTCCTTCGGAAATCCCAGAGAGGTGGGCAAGATCATCGCTGGCCAAGACGGGATCGCGGTGGATGCTGTCTGCGCCCGCCTGATTGGTTTCGAGAACCCGAGGGGCATCAAGCTAATCGATTTGGCTGAGAAAAAAGGTCTGGTAAACTTCGATCTGAATCATCCCCAGGTAGATGGCCCTTTCGAAGTGATCGGGGATTTTGTTCACCCCTCCACCTATACGGTAAACATCCCCGGGAAAAAATCTCCCTTTGCCGTGAATTCTGAAAAATACTACGAAGTTTGGACTGAGCTCGGCAAAGTGAACCCGGCTTGTAACGAGGGGCTGTGCACCCGGTGTGGCGACTGTCCCCCTGCCTGTCCTGCAGGGGCCATCCTCCTGCAGCCCTACCCAAAGGTAGACCCGGAAAAATGTGTAAGCTGCTTCTGTTGTATCGAGGTGTGCCCAGAGAAGGCTCTTGTGATCCCCATGGCCGATGAACTTCTGGAAAAGAGGAGAAGGATGGGTATGTAAAGACTTGATTCAGGAACCAGCCGATATATCTGGTTGACTTAATTATCAGTCTTGCTATCATTTCATTAAATTTTCCTGGGCTCCGAAAACCTCTCAACCTAACCTTGAACTTTCTGGAGAGTAATATGAGCGAGTGGGGTCATCCCAAAATGATCATATGAAGCCTCCAAGAGGATTCCCATGTCCCTGGGGAGGTGCTTTCCCGGTATACTCACAGTACCCAGAGGTAGGTTCTTATCAAAAAAATATCAGACAAATGGTGAAAATCAAGAACTTCAAAGATTTCTATGCCGGCCTGATGTTCACGCTGTTCGGCGTGGTCTTCTTCTGGGGGGCGACCCGGTACAGCATGGGGACGGCGGCCAAGATGGGGCCGGGCTACTTTCCGTTGATCCTTGGCGGGTTGCTGACCGTTCTCGGCCTGATCATCTTTACCCGGAGCCTCGTGCTCGAGTCGGCGGACGGTGACGTGAGGCTGTCCGTAATCATCAAGCCCGCGATCCTGGTTTTCAGTTCCATCGCTGCCTTCGCGCTGCTGCTGCGCCCGGCCGGTCTGGTGGTGGCGATTTTCGAGCTCATCCTGGTGTCGAGTTTCGCCAGCCACGAGGCGCGCTTCCGGGAGTCGTTGGTCAGCGCGGTCGTGCTGTGCATCGCCAGTCTCGCCATTTTTGTGTACGGCCTGAACCTGCAGATCCCGGTCTGGCCAGCATTCATCCCGCAGTGAGAAGGGACGTCGGCCTTGGGAATCGAACTGCTGCATCATCTGGCTCTCGGGTTTCAAACCGCCCTGTCGCTGCAGAATCTTGTGTACTGCTTCGTCGGTGTCGTACTTGGCACGCTGATCGGTGTCCTGCCGGGTCTCGGGCCGGTGCCGACGATCGCCATGCTGCTGCCGATCACCTATGCGCTATCTCCGGTGCCGGCATTAATCATGCTCGCGGGTATCTATTACGGCTCGCAGTACGGCGGTTCGACCACGTCGATCTTGGTGAATTTGCCGGGGGAATCATCCTCTATTGTGACCTGCCTGGACGGCTACCAGATGGCGTGCAACGGCCGGGCCGGGGCCGCGCTGGCAGTCTCGGCTCTGGGTTCCTTTTTCGCTGGCACCTGCGCCACGATGGTCGTGGCCGGATTCGCTCCGCCGCTTTCGGAACTGGCCTTCCAGTTCGGTCCAACCGAATACTTTTCACTGATGGTCCTCGGCTTGATCGGGGCGGTTGTGCTGGCCAGCGGTTCGCTGATCAAGGCGGTGGCGATGATCATCCTGGGCCTCCTCTTCGGCCTGGTGGGCATCGACGTCAACTCGGGCGTCGCGCGCTACTCGCTCAATATCACGGAACTGCTCGACGGAATCAACCTGGTCCCCCTGGCCATGGGCCTGTTCGCTTTCTCCGAGATCCTGGCGAACCTGGAGCATACCCGGAAACGGGAGGTTTTCACGAGCAAGGTGAAAGGTCTGTGGCTGAACCGGCAGGAGTTCAAGGAATCCGCCCCCGCGGCCTTGCGCGGCACGGTTGTGGGTTCGCTGCTCGGCGTCCTGCCCGGTGGCGGCGCGATCCTCGCCTCCTTCGCGGCCTACACGGTAGAGAAGAAAGTCTCCCGGACGCCCGAGAAGTTCGGCAAAGGAATGATCGCGGGAGTCGCGGGCCCGGAATCGGCGAACAATGCCGCGGCCCAAACCTCTTTCATCCCGATGCTTACGCTGGGGATCCCGTCGAACCCGGTCATGGCGCTGCTGATCGGCGCAATGACCGTTCACAACATCCAGCCGGGCCCGCAGGTGATGACACGGAATGCGGAGCTGTTCTGGGGACTGGTCGCCTCGATGTGGGTCGGCAACTTGATGCTCCTGGTGTTGAACTTGCCGCTGATCGGCATGTGGATCAAGCTGCTGGCGGTGCCCTATCGCCTGCTGTATTCGGCCATCCTGCTTTTCTGCGCGATCGGCGTGTACACGGTGCAGAACAACACGGTCGACGTGCTGCTGACCATCCCGCTGGGTATACTGGGTTATTTATTCCTCAAGCTGGGCTGCGAACCGGCGCCGTTGATGCTGGGCTTCATCCTGGGGCCGATGATGGAGGAGAACCTCCGGCGCGCCATGCTGCTCTCCTACGGGGACCCCAGCGTCTTCATCACCAGCCCGTTGTCCGCGGGGATGCTTTTGATGGCCGCAGGGCTGTTAGTGGTTGTTCTTTTGCCGGCCATCCGCAAGAAGCGCGAGGTGGTTTTCGTCGAAGGGGAATGAAAAAAACTGGAACATTGGAATAATGGAAGAATGGAAGAGTGGGAGAATGGAATGTTGGTTTAGTGGGGGGAGGATGGTAGGAAGAATTTTACCCAATATTCCAACGTTCCATCCTTCCAATTTTTTATGTTTTTAGAAAGGAGAAAATACCATGAGGATGAAGCTTTTCTTGGTGGCAGTTGCCGTCTGCCTGGTCGCTGGCGGAACCACAACGGCTTTTGCACAGGCCTACCCGACCCGGCCCATCCATGTGATTGTACCGCTCACGGCCGGATCGGGCGCCGATGTGGCCGGGCGTATTGTGGCCAAGTATATGGGCATGGGGCTGGGACAGCCCTTGGTGGTGGAGAACCGTCCCGGCGCAGGCGGGCAGATCGGCACGATGGCGGTGGTGAAATCTCCGCCGGACGGGTATACCATAATGGTGCAGTCGGCTTCGCACGCGGCCAACCCGGCGATCTACAAGACCCTGCCGTATGATTCGCTCAAGGACCTCATAGACGTTGCCATTCTCGGAATGACCCCCTATGTCATGGTCACCTCGGCCAGCGGCCCGTACCGCTCGGTCAAGGCCCTGGTGGACGCGGCCAAGGCCAAGCCGGAGGTGATTCCCTTCGCCTCGGCGGGCATGGGCGGCGCGGCCCACCTTACGGCAGAGTACTTCCTGCAGATGGCCGGGATCAAGATGCTGCATATTCCCTACAAGGGGTCGCCGGAAGCGATCCGGGATGCCGCGGCCGGGCGGGTCGCGTTTTACATGGCCCCGATCAACACGGCCATTGGGTTGATCAAGGACGGGAAGATTGCGGCGCTGGGCGTTTCGTCGTCGCATCGTGCCGCCGTGCTCCCCAACGTGCCGACGATCGCGGAGGCGGGGGTCCCCGGCTTCAGAATGACCGTGTGGTTCGGCATGTGGGTGCCCGCGGGAACGCCGCAGGAGGTGGTCCGCAAGCTAAACTCCGAGGTAAACCGCGTCATGCAGCTGCCGGAATTGCGGGAGCAGTATGCCACGCTCGGCGTCGAGCCGGTCCTCATGACGCCCGAAGAATTTGCCAAGTTTGTGCGCGACGATATCGCGACCAACCAGCGCATCGTGAAGCAGGCCAACATCCAGCAGCAGTAGCGTCGGAAGGCAGGGCGGTTCCACATCGCCCGCCTCCTCCGACAGAGAGGTAGGAAGAAGATGCGGGCGGCTTGCCTTCCAACCCGATGTACCTGGCCTTGCGTAGGCATGGCCGAAAACCAATAGTGCTTGCCGGATAATCCGAAACTCGCCGATCTTTCTCAATCACTCTTCCCTGTTCGGCCCGGTTATGCGGGAAACCAAGTTTATTATTTTTCCGCTCTAATGCTGCATACCGGAGTGGAAAAAATTTCGGAAAAATGGGAAATTCTCTTCCATCTTTCGGAGACAACCTAGGGGGAGGTTTTTGAAAAGTCAACAAATTTCATTTGTTAGAAGTTATGAAACATTGGCTCATTTTTTGCGAATAAAAATCGTCGACAAACGTAAATTATTGAAGCCATTTTTTTGAAGCGAACGTAAGGGGAAAGAAGTGATCGAATCAATGGGGAGCTTTACCCTGTCCCTGATCGTAGGTTTTCTGCTGGGGTATTCATCAGTACGGGTCGTCTCCCGCATCAACGACCGTTACACTCAATGGGAAGAAAACTTCTCCCGCGTCCTCCTCAAACGAGGGAAAAAAGATTTGGGGCGGGCCCCGGATTTGAACCGGGTAATCGCGGTTTGGCAGACCGCGAAGAGTTGGATATTGCCCATATATGGGATATACATGCGCTTCTTACCTAAAAGCTTTCTCCAAAAAAGGCAGAGCCAACAGGAGGCTCACAGCATGACAGCGTATGAATTTTACTGGGAGGATCAGGAAGGGCGAGAACATTTCCTGGGGATACTTCCGGAGAGAAGGAAAAATCGAGAGAGAATAACTGAGGAGTCCGTCAGGAATTGGGGGAGGATGGTTATCGGCGATTGGGCCACAAGCAATAATTTCTATTTCATTCAAGTAGAAGTGCAGTAATTAATAAATCCCCGGGGAGGCCCGTACACTCCGCTCACCCCTTGCGCTTTTCACCCCGCCCAAACTGTGCCCGTGAATTTTTCCTTTGACCTGGCTTCATCTGACCAGGCCGATTTACCTTGACGCCGGGGAAAATACGGGCTTACAATCGTTTTCGTTCTACAAAAATTTCACTTGGGAACGTATTCCAATAACCTGAGGAGGTTTTTATGGAGTTCAGAGAGTCCTGCATTTCTGCGGACGTTCTGATCATCGGTGGGGGAAGCGCCGGGGCCATGGCCGCCATCCGGGCCAAGGAACTCAATCCTTCCCAGAAGGTGGTCGTTTTCGAGAAGGGGCACATACTTTACAGCGGCTGTATCGCCCGGGGGATGGATGCGCTGAATATTGTGGCCGTGCCCGGGGTAACCACCCCCGAGCTTTACGTGGAATCCAACCGGATCGCCTGCGGCGGAATTATGGACGAGCCGGTGAATTACCTCATGGCCAAGAGAAGTTACCCGCTGATGAAGAAACTTGAAGGGTGGGGAGTTTTTTTCCCCCGTGACCAATATGGGAATTACGAGTTGCTCCAGGTGCATCCCAAGGGGAAATTCTGTCTGGCCATGAAAGAGCCCGAGCTGAAGACGATTCTGGCCAAGAGATTGCTCGGTCTGGGTTGCCAAGTATTCAATCGGGTGATGGGGCTGCAGTTGGTCGTGGAAGAAGGGCGGGTGGCCGGAGCCATCGGCATGAATATCTACACCGGCGATTTAGTCGTTTGCCGGGCCAAGGCGGTGATCCTCTGTTCCGGAGGTACAGCCCGATTTGGGCTTCCGAACAGCGGGTACCTTTACGGCGTATATGATTTTCCCGGAAATACCGGGGATGGGTACGCCATGGCTTTCCGGGCGGGGGCAGAAGTCACCGGTTTTGAATACACGCTGAACTACTACATCATCAAAGACATCAATGCTCCCCTCCTGTACATTACCCTGACCCGCGGAGCCCATCTCCTGAATGCGATGGATGTGCATTTTGAGGACAGCCATCCTTCAAATCAATCGATTGCCATGGAGTATCGAAAGGACCTGGGTCCCATGCGCATTCGTATGAGACATCTGCCCGAGGCCAAGATCAAAGAGATCGAAGATATTCTCTTTTCCACGGAGCGCCCGGTGCAGCAGAGGTTTTTCGAGGGGCGGGGAATTAATTTCCGTACCGGGGACATTGAACTCTGGCCCACGGAGTTTTACCTCTGCGGAGGTCACGGCCTGACGGGCATCTTCGTGGATGAGAGAGCGGCCACCACGCTGCCCGGACTCTACGCTGCGGGCGATGTATCCCTGGTCGCCCGCGGGCACCTGAGCGGAGCCTTCGTTTTCGGCGAGATCGCCGCGGAGGAAGCTACGGAGCAAGCGCCGAAAACTCCGCCGAGGGGCGCCGATCCGCAGCCCTTAGAGATTCTAAGAAAAGATCTGCGGCAGAGGATGGAGCAGAAAGACGGGGAGGTTTCCATTGAAGAGTTCGAATACAAAGTACGCCGCCTGATCAATGACTATGTGGCCCCTCCCAAGAATGAATACAAGCTAAAGATGGCGTTATGGTGGGTGGACCGTTTCCAGCAGGAGATCCGGGAGAAAGTCCGGGTCCGGAATGTTCACGACCTCTTCAAAGTTCTGGAGCTGGAAAACATTATCCTTTGTGCCAGACTTTCGGCCACTGCTTCTCTGGAGCGGAAGGAGAGCCGCTGGGGTTTCTGGCATTACCGCTCCGATTATCCCAAGAAGGATGATGAACAGTGGTTGAAACATATCATGCTCCAGAGAGGGCCAGAACCTGGAGAGATCCGGCTGTCCCATCGGCCGTTGGCCAGAAGGCAGTGAAGGAGGCGTTGTGGACATCAACATCCTAACCAGTCTGAACGATAACATCCGCATCGATCGCGATAAATGTAATGCCTGTGGCAGATGCGTGGAGGTATGCGTCCTTGACAACCTTCGTCTGCAACTTTCTCCCTGCCGCCAGGCCTGCCCCATCGGCATGAATTGCCAGGGCTACATCCGGCAGCTGGCCCGGGGAAAATGGGAAGATGGCCTGGAAAAGATTCGGGAGGCGAACCCTTTCGCCGGGATTCTGGGACGAGTCTGCTCCCGGCCGTGCGAGGCGGTCTGCAGCCGGACAAAGTTCGATGGCCAACCCGTGGCCATCCGCGACCTCAAGCGTTTTCTTGGCGATCAGGGCCAGCCATTGGCGCCAGTGGTTGCCCAGGAGCTGCCGATGAAAGTGGCCATCGTTGGGGCGGGCCCAGCGGGTCTTACCGCAGCCTACTACCTCAGGAGCTGGGGGTTTCAGGTGACCCTGTACGATAGGGAATCTGTCCCCGGAGGTCTCTTGAGGTGGGCCATCCCGCAGTTCCGCCTGCCCCAAGAGGTACTGGAAAGAGACCTGGCGATTCTCCCGGCCATGGGCGTAGAATTCATGCCCAACCGGACTCTGGGAAAAGATCTTAGCCTTCAGGTTTTGGAAGAAAAGTTCGACGCCGTCCTTCTGGCCATCGGCAGTTACGGGCAGGCCCGTTTGCAAATTCCAGGTGAAGGTTCCGAGGATGTTTGGCTGGTTTTAGAGTTCATGAAAAGAATACGCCAGAAGAGATTCCCCCGGGTGGGCAAAAGTGTGATCGTCATTGGCGGGGGCAATGCGGCGGTGGACGCCGCCCAGACCGCTTTGCGTCTGGGAGCGCAAAAGGTTCACCTGATCAGTTTGGAGAGAAAGGGAGAGATGCCCGCTTTCCCCTGGAGTATTTCCGAAGCAGAGGAAGAAGGGGTGAACATCCAGAATGGCTGGGGGCCGAAAGAATTCCGCCTGGAAGGAAAAAAGCTGATCGGCGTCAGCTTCCATAAATGCTCTTCTGTAATGGATTCCCAGGGAAACTTTTGCCCCACCTACGACGAAAAGACGACGCTGGATTTGCCCGCAGACACCGTGATCGTGGCCATCGGCCAAAAGCCAGATCTGGGGTTGGTAGATCCCTCCTGGCACGGGTCGTTGGGAATTCTCTGTGATCCTTTGACCCTGCAGACACCCAAGACCAAAATCTTCTCCGCCGGGGACTGCACCAGCGGCCCCAGAACAATCGTGGAGGCGATGGCGCAGGGGAGAGAAGCGGCTATATCCATCCAGCGGTTCCTGCAGGGAGAAGACTTATATTACGGCCGGGGAAACGGGCGTCCCCATGAATTGCATTTTGAGGCGGACCTTTCCCGGGCGAAACCCGGCGCCCGGGTGGCCATGCCCTCTCTGCTCCTTTCGCAGAGGAAAGATTACGAAGAGGTGGCCCTGGGATATTCCCATAAAGAGGCTCAGGCTGAAGCGGAGCGCTGCCTGAACTGCGGCCTGACTTTCGGCCTGCGCACCTGCTGGTTCTGCCTGCCCTGTGAGATTGAGTGCCCGGAGGAAGCCCTCTACGTGGAGATTCCGTACCTGCTGAGATAAGACGCAAGGAAAGGCGCGCTCTTTTTTATTGTATCGGAAATAAAAATCTTTCACCGCAGAGCACGCAGAGTCCAATCAGGCAAAAGACAAAATTCAAAAGATTCAGATCTTTCTTAGGTATTTCCATTTTAATTCCTCTCTGCGGCCTATGCGCTCTCGGCGGTGAATCTTTTATTTTTTATTCTTCGAACTGCGGGCGGGGGTTCAGATCGTACTCCACCGCCAGCCCGGCGTATAACTTCTTCCACCGGTCTAATTCTTTTCGGAGAGCTTTCACCTGATTGAGCCGGAAGTCAGGATCCTCCAGTGCCTCCCACAGCACAGGGCCCTCTGCCTGAGCCGGCATCGGGAAGCCCAGCAAATAGGCGATAGTCGGCGCAATAGCGGTGAGCTGGACCAGCCTTTGCAGATGAATTCCCTTCTTCACGTTGGGTCCCTTCATGAAGAACAGGGAGCGGATGGTCAGTTCACCGACCCGGGCTGTGGGCAGTTCCGAGCCGTGCTCCATATCGTATTCCGGCCGCACGGCGTAGACCACGTCCCCGATGCGGTCTCCCCAAAGCCCCAGGAGCGCGGCATCTTCCTTGCGTAGCACCAAGGAGAATGGATGCTTGCCGGTCGCCGGATCTTTATAGTCCAGCATGGCCTGAATGACCCCATCGACCACAGCATCATAATCCGCCGGCTCCACGATGCCCTGCGGGTCCCGTCCCTTCAGGTTCAGATAAACGTAGATAGAACGCTGGGGAAAAGCTTTGGTCCGGGTCCAGTCCAACTTGCGCACACCCGTGTTGGGGTCGGTCTCGTAGGCCAGCAGCCCGGCCTGTTCCAGCACCTTGCGGGTGTCCAGGAGGGGCTGGGCAGACCCGGTCCCGGAGTGATCAGAAACGATCAGGAAGAGCGTTTCCTCATCTGCGAGGGAGAGCAACTCCCCGAGCATCCGGTCGATGGACTGGTAGTGCCGGGTCAACCAGGAAAGGGCGTTCTTTTGATCGCTGGGCGACGCCCCGCATTCTGGTTGGAAGGAATTCAGGTAGAAGTGGCTGAGGTAGTCGCCGCAGTGGGTTTCCACGAAGAGCAAGTCCCATTCGCGAGTACTGCTGAGATACCTGGCCGCTTTGGCCAGCCACTGGTGCTGGTAGTCCATGAGCTCAAAGAAGGTCCCCTCGTCGATCCAGCCGTAATGGAGGGCATCACGGGCCGGGTTCGTGAAGAATGGGCCTACCTTCTCCAGGAGTTCCTGTCCCAGCTCGTAAGGCTGCGTGTAGCCGGAGACGGGCCAGACCTGGGTGGAAAACAGTTCCAGCTCGCTGGCGTCGCCAGCTAAGTTCAGCAGTTTGAAGCGCAAGGTTCCCTTGACCGTGGGCTGGGGCTGATCGAGCCCCAGGCCGCCTTCTCTGGCCTGGGCAGTGGTGAGGGCCTGGCTATCGTGCATCTCTTTCTGCGCATATTTGCGGATGCGGCCCCGCTCTGCCTCCCGGGCTTTAATCCTCTCCGGGTCGGGGATCAGGTTAAAGTCGTCTAAAACCCAATCGCTCCACTGCCCTGGGGTGCATTCAGCCACGGGCGCGGAAGCGTCTTTATCCCCGCAGATGAGGAGCTTGTCGTAGCCGGCCCGACCGGACTTCAGCGCTACGAAATCGTAGACCTTTTCTCCGCCCCCGTGCAGAAACAGAGAGATTTTCCCTTCCAGGGCCTCAGCGCTTGGGGGAAGGCCCTTCCAGCCGGCAGCCGGCTTGAGGTCGATCTTATTGGTCATGGGTAACGATTCCAGGGTGTGCAGGCGCACGGGCCCAAGCTCATGGAGGTTGACCAAACCAGGACCGCAGCCCTCCACCTGGAGGCCTTTGTGGTTCGGGGGCCACGATACTTCCCACTTGATCAGGACGGACTTCTTGCCAGCCCGCTCGGCTGCTTGCCAGATGTACTCCGCTCGGGATTTTCCGGTGTTAAAGGCGAATTGAATTTTGTCCAGCGGTTGGCCCGGCTCCTGGGGTAGGAAGAAATCGGTGATCCCGTGGGTTCCCGGCCAGGCCCCGGTAGTGATGGTGGTCCAGTTGGGCGGAGTGATAGTGGGGAACGGCTCCAGCGCTTCCTTAAATACTCCCTCTTTCATCATGTGCTCGAAGTTGGGCAGCTTGCCTTCTTTTATGAAACGCTGGACGAGTTCCGGGTGTCCTCCGTCGATCCCCAGGATGATGGCCCGCTTGGCCTCTTGGACTTTTTTCTCCATCATACCTCCTTCAACTCTCGATAATTCGAAACTTGAAACCTGCATGAAACTTGCACTAACACATCGCCGACGGACCGCTGCTGCGTTTCAGCCGTTCGTAGTTGCGCCGGCAGGTGCGCAGCTCTTTGAGCTTCATGTCGGGGTCTTCGAGGGCTTGGTAGACGATGCTCCCCTCGCAATCTGCCGGGACTGAAAGTTCGGCCAGGTAACAGAGGGTTGGAACCACGTCTTCCAGCCTCACGGTCCGTTTGAGAAACGCTCCCTTCTTCACACCTGGACCGGCAAGGGCAAAGAACCCTTTGGTCCCGCTCTCGGATGGGCCGATGACCGCCGCGAGGGTTTCTTGATCAGCCACGTTCAAGATCTCGGCAACTGCTTTGTCGATCCCCTGCGCTTGGACTTCGGGTACCTCTCCCGGCGCTTCATCCAGCTTCACCAGACAAATATCCCAGTCGGGATTTGTCCGCAGGTAAGTGGATAGGGAGGCGGGTTGGGGTGACCCTGTGGCCAGTTGACCGGAGGCGGGTCGATCAACCGGGAAGCCGAAAAGGGAAGTCTTCTTGCTTGATCTTAGAGATGCCTCCCAAATGTACTCTGCGCGGCAGAGGTCGCCGCTTTGTCTTACGCCGTGAGTTTCGGGAGAAGCGCCGGTGGCTAAGGTGGCCAGCATAGCAGCGGCTGGGGAGGGCGATATCAATCGAGAAGCCCAGGTCCCTCCATCGACCAAGGACCCGAAACCGGGAAGCTTTTTTCCCCTGGCGTCTTCATAAACCTGCACTGTTTCTGGCAAGCTGATGCAAAGCAGGATGATTTTTTTGACTTCTTCTGGCATGAAACTTTTTCTCCTTTTTTGACTTCATTCCGTTCCCTAATTTATTCTTGATTCAC
>CAYQWO010000052.1:0-13012 GCA_964421095.1 uncultured Syntrophaceae bacterium | reverse complement strand
TGGGGTGAGTTCGAACAAGAGGGAAACATTGACCCCCCTTCCTCCCAGGAACATCTTCACCCTTTCGGCATCCAGAAGCTCTTCCCAAACCTTTTCTTTGGTCAAATCCACGTGCAAAATCTTACCGGTATAAGCGAACATAGTTTACTCCTCTGAAAACTAAAAAGTGACTAAAGTGCGCTAACGAGATGACATCGTACGAAATGGTTTTCCTCCACCTCAACAAGATTGGGCATTTCCGCCTTGCATCGGTCGCGATGCTGGTTGCATCGCGGATGAAACCGACAGCCATTCGGGGGCTTCACCGGATTCGGGACATCTCCTTTTAGAACAATGTCCACCCCCCTCACCTCGTCCCGAAAAGTTGGGAAAGCGGAAAAAAGTGCATACGTATACGGGTGGAGCATATGGTCAAATAGTTTTCTTACGGATGCGATTTCTACGATCTGACCCAGATACATAACCGCAACCTGGTCACTCATATAATGAACGGCACTCAGATCATGGGATATAAAAAGATAGGTCAGATTCATTTCCTTCTGGAGTCTCTTCAAAGTATTCAGGATCTGGGCTTGGACGCACACATCGAGGGATGATGTCGGCTCGTCGAGTATCAGGAATTTCGGTTTTAAAGCGATGGCCTTACAAATGCCAACCCTCTGCTGCTGCCCCCCGGACAGTTCCCGCGGATATCGATTCAAGTGTTCCGGGTTCAGCCCGACGATCTTGATAAGATACATAATTTCATTTTCAATATGGTGTTGGTCATAAATCCGGTGCACAATAAACGGCTCTTTCACGCTGGCCTTTATGGTCATTCTGGGGTTGAGGGAGGCTTGGGGATCCTGAAAAACCATCTGAATATCTTTTTGAATATCCCTGAATTTAGAATCAGGCAGGGAGAGTACATTCTGGCCCTCAAAAATAATCTCGCCAGAATCCGATTGAATGACCCGGGTTAATAATCGGCCGATGGTTGTTTTCCCACATCCGCTTTCACCCACCAACCCAAGAGTTTCACCCCGACGAATGGAAAAATCGACCCCGTCGACCGCTATTACCCTGGGGATATTCTTCGAATAAAAGCCGCTACGCAATGGGAAATGCTTCTTTAAATTCCGGACTTGTATCAAATCACCCATGTTTTCGGACTTCCATGGCTCGGAAACAGGCAACGGAATGGTCTCGCCCGATTTCCCAAAGAGTTGGATTCTCTGTTAGGCACCGTTCAAATGCCCAAGCACATCGCGGATGAAATTTACAGCCTGTCGGCGGATGAATCGGACTGGGCAAAATACCGGGAATTTCTGCCAGGAAATTCCGTTCGAGGCTAAATTTGGGCAAGCTATTCATTAAGGCCTCAAAATAAGGATGAGCGGCATGTCCAAATACGTTTTCCGTATTCCCGCATTCAACGATATCCCCTCCATACATTACATAGATGCGCTCGCAAATATTATAGACGGCCCTCAGATTATGACTGATAAACAGCATAGAAAACCCGAATTCTTTCCGCAAATCTCCGATCAAGGACAATATCTGTTTTTGAATGGTTGCATCCAGGGCGGTCGTGGGCTCGTCCGCAATGATCAAATCAGGGTTGGACGATAGCGCAATGGCGATCATGACCCTTTGCCTCATTCCACCGCTCATTTCATGGGGATACCGATTCACGATGCTCTCAGGATTGGCGAGGCGAACATTTTTCAGGAGATCAACAGATTTGACCCAGGCCTCCTTTTTCCCTATTTTCTGGTGCAGGCTCATGATATCCGCCATCTGCGTACCAATTTTGAAGGTAGGATTCAATGAAGACATCGGTTTTTGGAAAATCATCGCGATCTTTTTGCCGCGGATCTTCCTGATTTCTTCTAGACTCTTCGTCACCAGGTCTTCCCCTTGAAAGACAATGGACCCAGAAATGATCTTTCCGGGAGGGTCTTGGATAAGCCTCAGGATGGACAGAGCAGTAACCGATTTTCCGCACCCAGTCTCGCCTACCAAAGCGACAGACTCGTTTTTGCGGATGTCGAGATTGATCCCGTTGACGGCATTAAACTCCCCCTCGTAGGTACAAAACCGGGTCGTCAAACCCCTAACTTTTAGCAAGGTGTGATTCCCAAGATCTCTATCCATATCCTAATGTCGTTCGTAGATATCCGTTAAGGCATCTCCCAATAAACAAAAGCCCAATACCAGTAGCAAGATGGCCAAACCAGGGAAAGTGGAGATCCACCACCAATCGGGCAGGAAACCCCTACCGGTGGCCACCATCAAGCCCCACTCTGGAAGGGGTTCCTGAGCTCCAACGCCCAGGAACCCAAGGCTCGCGGTAGCAATCACGGCATACCCCATTTGGAGGGATGCTTGCACAATGACCGGCCCAACGCAGTTTGGAAGGATATGACGAAACATCATCCGAAGATGACGCACTCCCATGGTGCGCGCACTTTCAATATAAAGTTCTTCTTTAATGCTCAAAACCTGGCCCCTCACAATCCGCGCATACCATGTCCACCAGACCAAAGAAAGGGCGATCATCGTGTTTCCAATACTTGGACCCAAGGCAGCCTGGATGCATAGCGCCAGCACCAAAGGGGGAAAGGAAAGGAAAGCGTCGGTGATCCTCATAATGCTATTCCCAATTCTTCCCCCGTAATACCCGGAAATCAGCCCCAATATCGTACCATTGAACGAGGCCAACAAAACAACGAGAACCGCTACCTCAAGTGATATCCGCGAGCCAAAGATCGTCCGGCTTAAAATGTCTCTACCATGATCATCCGTTCCGAAGGGATGTTCGCGACTCGGCGGCTGAAGTTTGTTTTTGATATTCACATGATAGACTTGGTCGGGGTGCGGAGCCAGATAAGGCGCCAGGATCGCGATGATGGCCATGGCGACGATGATGACGATTCCAGCCTTAGCCATGGGGGATCTTTTGACGGAGTATAATCCGTATCGCCATTGACTGCCCATTATTTCCACCGTCCGCATCTTCCCATCCTCACAGCTTTACTTTTGGGTTCAGCAGCATGTAAGCAATATCCACTGCCAGGTTGATAAAAACATAGCTGAAGGCAATGACCATCGTTGCGCCGGCAATGGCCGGGAAGTCTGAGGTGAGAACCGCCATGGCGACGTACCTTCCGATTCCCGGCCACCCGCAAACCGTTTCTACCAGGTAGGACCTGGATAACAAAAGGCCGAAAATAAGGCCCAAAACAGAAATTGTGGGAGTGAGGGCGTTTCGAAGGGCATATTTGTATACAATAACCCGCGTGGATAACCCGTAGGCGGAGTGAAAAAGCACATAATCTTCATTCATCACTTTGAGCAATTCATTCCGGGTCTGCCGTACAACGGAGGACATGGAGGAAACACTCATAAGCATTGCGGGCAAAATCATATGGTAGAGGGAGTCCCAGAAAACCTTCCAGTTCCGTGTGAGCAAGCTGTCAAGGAGATAGAGTCCAGTAATAAATTTTGGCGGAGGAATACCGTCCGACAATCGATCTCCGATGGGTAGCAGTCCCAAAGTATAGAAAAATAGTAGTTGGGCCAAAATTCCCACCCAGAAAACTGGAGCGGCGGCTCCCCCGATCGCGAAAAATCTGGAAAAATGGTCCAGTAATTTATCTTTTCTTACTGCAGAAATGACGCCGAGGGGCACCCCCACAGCGATGATTAAGAAGATACTTACCAAGCCCAACTCTATAGTGGCTGGATAGAACTGCTTAATGTCCTGGATGATGGGTCTTCGGGTGTGCATGGAAATGCCAAATTCCCCGGATAAAGTATCACGTAAATAAAGAATATATTGAATGGGAATCGGCTTATCCAGATTATATTCCTTGCGAATCTTTTCAACCTGATCTTCATTGGCGAATTGACCCGCAATCAGCCTGGCTGGGTCAGCCGGCACGAGGTGGGAGAGGAAAAATATGATGGTGACAGCGATAAACACTACCGGGATGACGGTTGTGACCCTGCGCGAGATCTTGTTGTCAAAGAAGCTTCCCATTTTCCTCCAACTTCTGCTGTATTTCCCCAAGGTTGAGACGCTGAAAGGTCTCTCGGAACGGCTTGCCCGTCCTTTGATCCCAGCCGTGCAATTCATAATAACGGTTCAACAGGTCATTCCATGCTCGAAGATCGATCTTGAATTTCCCATCCAGAGGTTGAGATATAAATCGTAGCGGGGGCATATCGTCTTCTCGGGTCCACTTTGTATGGAGGATATTGAAGCTTTTCTCCAGATTAAAAATTCGTTCCCCGATCCACATGATCTGATCCCCGTCCATCTGTTTTCCGGCGGCGGCTGAAAATAATCGGGCATAATCCTCGGGTAGTAGCATATCGACCCGGCTCAAACCATGCAGGAAATAACACATCCCCAATGAATTCGACAAGGCTTGCATTTTCTCGAAGAAAAACACCAAACGTTCCTTGTGTTCATACGATAATTTATCTCCAACTGCCGGGATACCAAAGAGTCGCTGGCAGAGCGATGGGGGTAGGTTCTGAAGCCCTTCGACTTTTACAGCACCCCGCGTATGCGTGCCGCCTCTAGCGGATACGACCGTCCCCAATGCCCAAGCTGGACAAGCCCACAAAACCTCAAACAATTCTTGTCCCTTCATATGAATGCAGGAATCTTGAGTCCCCAGTAGCCTCTCAGAGGCTCGGAGACTCCCTTCTGCCAAGAGATCACCGAAGCCTCGCCGATACGCCATGCTTCTTAGAAGGTCAAAAACGGCCTTTTCATTACCCCATCGAAGTTCGAGTCCCCCGGTTTGCCCCTTCTTGATCAACCCTTTCTCATAGCATTCGAATGCCCAAGCGATTGTTCCACTGGCGTTGTCCTCATCTAAACCAAGATCATTACACAGGGCATGGGCCTTGAGAATCGTTTCCGGGTTAAAAAGATCTAGTCTTGCACCAAAATTATGAATGGAGTTAATCTGCAGCGCTTGACTCACGATCGGTTTTCCATCCTCGAAGACCCGATAGACCTTCCAACAGGATATTGGACAGGATCCGCAGGTCCTGCTGGAGATCAAATAGGGCAAAAAGGCATCGGGGAGGATTCTCTGTTTTTTATCCAGCGATGGAATTTCACCGGAAAAATTTCGATAGGGACTTTCCATTTCCCATGGTTCTTGGCGATAAACACCGAAACGTTGAGCTGCTTTCGCAAAAGAACTCGCCACGATTTTGTCCCTACACTCTTTCACAATTCTATCGAAATCGTTGGGATTGGCTGGCTCGACCACTCCAGTTCCCCGTACAGCAATCGCTTTGAGATTTTTGGACCCCATGACGGCCCCAATCCCGCAGCGCCCAGCAGCCCTTGCCTTATCCACTATGACCGCGGCCGACCGGACCAAATTTTCCCCGGCAGGTCCAATGGCCATTAATTTGTAATGGGGACCCAGCTCATGGTGAATCATCTGGGCGGTCTCTGAAACTGTTTTGTTTCGTAAATGTGTGGCGTCGAGAATATCAATATGCGTATCATCGATACGGAGGTAGACCAGCCGGTCGGCCTTTCCCTTGATCATGATGTTGCTGATCCCGGCAAATCTCAATTCTCGTGCAAAATGGCCCCCGGTATTACTCGACCCGATACCTCCCGTAAACGGATTGAGAGTGTCCAGATTCATCCGGCAGGCACCCGGGGCTGATGTCCCTACCAATGGTCCGGTCCCCATTGCAAGAATATTGGACGGGTCATAGGGGGGCGTATCCATCGCCAATTCTTTGAAAAGAACATATTGGTTGACCCCTTGCCCGCCAACCCATTCTCCGTATTCGCTGTTATCCTCAAAGGCAATTTCACGATCGCAAAGATCGACGCGCAATATTTTACCGCCAGCGGCATTCATCAATAATCTCCTCGCAAGAGAGGGGCAGGCTTATGAAGGTCGCGTAAAACCTTCCCGATCCTCAGAAGATCCTTTGCCCCGGGTGGCGGGGAACCTCCGTCTTGGTTATCCTCGACGATTGCTTTATAAATATAGAAGTCAGAAGTTGACCGAGACCCGACCGGTAGAATTATTTTTTCTCTCTATACAGATCGTAAAAATAAAAAATATTGGCAACGGCATCTCCGAATTGGGTATAAGGGTAAACCTTAATGTCATCGCGATGAATGACTACGAAAGGGTACATAAACACCCAAACGTAGGGAGCATCATCGACGACCAGTTTCTTCACCTCCTCATAGATGGCCGTTCTTTCGGGATGATCGATCGTGATGGCCGCCTGGTCCAAGAGGACATCAACTTTCGGATTTACATATCCTAAATTTGCCCCTCCGGGCTGAGTGGAGTTAGAATGCAATGTTTTATATAACGTTCCGTATGGGTCCGCTATGAAGGATTGGGCATAGAAGGGATACATATAGCATACTTCTTTGGATTTGCCCCCATAGATATCCTTAGAAAATGATGGCCAGATCAACGATTTTAACTTAAGGTTAATCCCGATTTTTTTGAGGTTGTCCTGGACGATTAATGCGAGGGTCCCGTGAGTAGAGCTTCCACTAACGTAGGTCATGAGGAGTTCGACATCTTTTCCCGCATAGGCGCTTTTATTCTTATACTCCATTGCCTTCTGAATATCTTGTTTATATTGCGGGCCGATGACGAGTTTGCTTGCGGGGGCCTTCACGGCTTGACGGCACGCGTCATAATCAATCGCATACGTAACCGCCCACCTTAGATTTTTATCGGTGAGAGGACCCCGGGCATTGTTCATCAAGAAGTAGAATTCTGCCAGTGATGGAAATACGATGGTCGTGATGTTGGGATCTTGGTCCAGTACATCCCAGTATTCCGCTGCGATATTATTAATCAGGTCGATATCGCCCTTCTTGATGAGCATCTGTCGAGCGCTCGTCTCCGGCACGACGCGATATACCACCTCGCTGAAATGTTTCCCCGCCCATCCCTTCCAGTAGTCCTTGTTTCGAATCATGGTAATGTACTGGTTCGGCACCCATTCCTTTGCGATATAAGGTCCGGTTCCGCAAGTGTGCGTGTGAAACCATTTATTGGCCCATGGATCATCGGCGGTAATATGTTTCTTCACTTCTGTAGGGCTGGCCATTAAAAAACACCAGGGGGCCGCCAACACATCCAATAAAAAAGCCCATTTGGGTTTCGTCACGATCCGCAGTGTATATTTGTCGATTACTTTAATATCTTTTATTTCCTTTAGCCAAGTTGCGGGACCTTTATTGATGCCCATGATTCTTTGCCAATTGTATCGCACAGCATGGGCATCGAAAGTGGTGCCGTCTTGAAATTTCACGCCCTTCCGCAAATGCAAGGTCGCCCCATCATCATGCACTTTCCATGACTCGGCTAACAGGGGCTCAACGGAAAAGTCTTTGAGGTTATATTGCAGTAACCCTTCATAGGTATTTCTTGCTATGGTTGTGGAATACCAAACAAACGCTTCAGCGGGGTCCATGGTGTTAATATCTGTGTAAGCGCCAAATACAACCTTTCCGCAATCGGCAAATGGCTCTTTTCCGGCTGCGACGGTTTGAAAACCGCTCAGGATTAAGCATATAAACGAAAACCCCCAAAAAAATTTTCTACAAACCGGTTTATTCATGGTTGTCCTCCTTCTTTGAATTTATTTGTTTTCGTTTTTTTGGTTAGTACCGCCTTACCCTGAGAAAAAGCCCTTACCTGCCGATCAGATGGCTATATCCGACATCGGCCGGGTAAAAACCTTATTCCGTTATCCCTTCATCTTTCTTTTAAAGCCCCGGGCTGGCAGAACTTTACGCACAGGGGGTCGCCCTGACAGAGGTCGCAGATTCTGGCCACCCCCTCTCCCGGGTTCAGAAGGGGAGCAGACCAAGGGCAAGCCTCGACGCACTCTTCGCAGCCTGTGCATTTCCCGGGGTCAATCCGGACCACTCCGGACTGAAGGTCTTTCCCAATGGCGTCGACCGGGCAAGCCGGGATGCAAGGAGCAGAGGGGCAATGCCGGCAAACGGTCAACTGAAAAAACCCTTCCTCTTTCTTATTTTTGTGGACCCGGATGAGCGAAAAATCGTAATGAAAGGACCTTTTCTGCTGAAAGGAACAGGCAAATTCACAGGTCCGACAGCCCGTACAGATTTTCTCATCGATGGTAATCATACTCCTCCAGAAATCATGGACGCTTTTTCAATCGGCGTATCCCATCTTCTGGGAAATTTCCCAGGCGGCCTTCTTCACCCGTTGGCCAAAAAGCGGGAAATCCTTTTGACGGATCCGAAAGGTGGGAGCAACGATGACGATCGCCCCGACCACCCGGCCGTGCATGTCAAAAATGGGCGACCCAACCGCCCGGATCCCTTCCCGAAATTCTTCGTCGCTGATGGAAAAGCCATTCTTCCTGACCCCTTCGAGCTCAAGGTCAAATTTCGGCCGGTCGGGAATCGTTTTCCCAGTGAAGCGCTGGAAAAAGCAGCGGGAAAGGATCTCCTCCCTCTCTTTTTTCGGCAAGAAGGCCAGGATGGATTTTCCGGCGGCGGTACAATAGACCGGTCCCCGAGAACCGATTTGAAGATGGAGCCGGATCTGGTCTTTTCCCTCCACGTGGTCGATGTAAACTACCTCTTCACGGTCCAAAACCGCCAGGCGAACCGTCTGGGAAGTCTCCAGGGCCAAAGTCTCCAGAGCCGCTTTCCCCGCTTCCCGCAACGGGGTCTGGCGGAGAATGGCCGCCCCGATCCTGAGAATCTTGAACCCAAGGGAATATTTTTGGGTGCTGGGTTCCTGGTGAACGTATCCTTTCTGGGAAAAGGCCTGAAGGATCCGATAGACCGTGCTCTTGCTGGCCTTCAGTTTGCGGCCGATCTCCGTTACCCCGAGCGGTCGGCCGGCATCCGCAAATGTCTCCAGAACATCCAGGGCCTTTTTGACCGTACTGGGTGCATTATGGACATTTTTGAAATCGCTCAAGAACACCTCAATCGATCTTAATGTTGGCATCTTTGGCGATTCGATGTAATTTAATTTCTTCTTCCTTGACGAACCGGGAAAATTCTTCTGCATCCTTATAGACCGGCGTATAGCCGATTTGGGTCAACATCTTTTTCACCTCGGGATGCTGGAAGGTCTTCGTCGTGGCTGTTCTTAGTTTTTCCGAGACTTCTTTGGGAAGCCCCACGGGGGCGGAAATTCCATACCAGGCGGTCATCTTCACTTCCGGAAATCCCTTTTCGGCGAAGGTCGGAATATCGGGGTAATCTTCCAGGCGTTTCTCGCTGGCTGCGGCCAGGAGACGAAGTTTTCCCGCTTCCACAGGACCCTTGATGTCGACCAGGTAAAGAATTCCCATATGCACATGGCCGCCCAATAGAGCGGCGATATATTCGGGCCCCGATTTAAATGGAACATGCTCGATCTTCAGGTCCCCGGCGACCTTCTTGAAAAGCTCCATGCAAAAGTGCCCCGAGGTGCCAATCCCCGAGGTGGCAAACTTGAGGGCGCCGGGATTCTTCTTGGCATACTGGACGAGTTCATCCACCGACCTCCAGGGGGCGTCGCTTTTCACCACTAGGCCCAGAGCTTGAATGGCGTACTGGCCGAAGAGTTCGAAATCTTCATTCTTGTAACGCACCGAGCGGGTTGCCGGAGTGACCCCGTTACTTCCCGAGTTAAAGACAAAGAGAGTATACCCGTCGGGTTTGGCCTTGGCTACGTACTCCGCGCCGATCGAGCCGCCGGCCCCGGGCTTGTTGTTCACCACGACCGTCCGGCCCAGTGTTTCCGACAGGGTCCCGGCAATGATCCGGGCTCCCATGGAGGTCGAGCCGCCGGCCCCGTAAGGGCAGACCAATTCGATATTCTTGGTCGGATAGTCTCTTTCAGCTCCGATGGCACCTTGGACCGGCAAGAGACCCAGGCAGAGGACGCTCAAGCCAACCAGGAATCCTTTTCTCATTTTTCTTCTCCTTTCCGAGGTATGATCAAAAATCTCCTTCCCTCTCCAGGGAAGGGGCCAGAGCCTGCCCCGTACTCGATACGGGGGTGTGAGGGGTGATCAAGGGACAGGGTTTCCTTTATCCTTAACAGCTCCCATGTTCCTATCGACTTCATTGAACCCCGGCCACTTTTTGGCGCGCCCGGCGAAGACTGCCGACCACGGTGGAAATGAGAAGTGCGACCGAGAGAGCCAGGGCGACCAAAGCGATGGGCCGGGTCAAAAAGATGGTCAGGCTCCCGTTGGACATAATCAAACTCTGACGGAAGGCCTGCTCCAAGATCGGCCCTAGAATGAAGGCCAAGATCAAGGGGGCTTCCTCGTAATCGAATTTCCGGAGAATGTAGCCCACGAGGCCAAAGAAGATCATCACCAGGATATCGAAGGTCTTGTTGTTGATGGTGTAGGAACCAATCAGGGTAAAGAGCAGAACCAGGGGAAATAGGATGCGGTAGGGGACCCTGAGCAATTTCACCCAAAGGCCGATCAAGGGGAGATTCAGAATCAGGAGCAGGATGTTTCCCACATACATGCTGGCAATCGTTCCCCAGAAAATCTCCGGGTGTTGCTTCATCAGCATGGGCCCCGGGTAGACTCCATGGACCAGTAAGGCACCGAAGAGGAGGGCCATGACGATGTTGGGAGGAATGCCGATGGCGAGCAGGGGAACAAAGGCCCCCCCGGTCGCTGCATTGTTGGCCGTCTCCGGGGCCGCGACCCCTTCGATGACGCCGGTTCCAAATTTTTCCGGATATTTCGAGATTTTCTTCTCGGTCGAGTAAGCCACAAAGGAGGAAAGGATACTGCCTCCGCCCGGCAGGATTCCGAGGAAAAATCCGATCAGCGACCCGCGGATGATCGGGCCGGTGGAGCGTCTCCAATCTTCCCGGGTGGGAAGGAGGTGCTCAATCTTGCTCTTAAAGATCACGCGCCGGATGGGCTTTTCGACGTTTGTCAAAACCTCGGATATGCCGAAAAGACCCATGGCCATGGGGACCAAGTCAATCCCATCGGCAAGGTCGGCGAGGCCGAGGGTAAACCGGAGTTTCCCCGATATGGGGTCGGTTCCGACGACGCCAAGGATGAGTCCCAGGATGGCCATGACCAGGGCCTTTCCGAGGGAACCCTTGGCCAAGTAGGTTACCACGACCAGCCCCATGCACATGAGCGAGAAGTATTCCGGCGGGCCGAATTGAACGGCTGCCTCGGAAAGAGGATAGGCCAGAAACGTCAGGGCGATGATGCTGAAGGTTCCGCCGATGAAGGAACCCAGGGCCGACATTCCCAGGGCGGGGCCCGCCCTTCCGTTTCTGGCCATCTGGTACCCGTCGAGACAGGTAACGACGGATGCGGCTTCCCCGGGAATGTTGACGAGGATGGAAGTAGTGGAGCCGCCATACATGGCCACGTAGTAGATTCCCGCCAGCATGACCATACCCGCAACCGGGGAAACGCCGAAGGTCGTGGGCAGGAGAATGGACATGGCGCCGACCGGGCCGATCCCCGGCAAAACGCCGATCAACGTCCCCACAAAAACCCCCAGGAAGCAATAAAGAAAGTTTAGGGGTTGAGAAATAACCTGAAATCCGGACAGAAGCCCAGAAAAAATTTCCATGACTCACCAGATCCTCAATAGGCCGGGAGGGAGTTCCACCCGTAAGGCTACGACAAAGAGAACGTAAGTGATGAGGATCGTTAACAACGAACCCCCGAAGGCCAAGGCCCATCTCCGGGAATCGAAGGTCGCAAAAAGAGTGAATAGAAAGAAGAACGCCGTGAGGAGAAACCCGAGCCATTCCAGCAAAAGGGCATAGGCCAGCAGAGAGATCAAGATGATTAAAACATTCTTGAACTCGCCCCTGTCCCAGATCCCCCTTTGGCCGGCCGCCAGGTTTGTCTTTTTGAACCGAAGGAGGGAGCCCAAGAGGATGGGAAAGGAAACAATCGACAGAAGTGCACCGAGGAGGAAGGGCATGAGCCCCGGTCCCGGAGTATGCAGGGATCCCAGCGACATCTGGTAGGAAACGATCATGACCAATATCCCTAGGATGACCCAGACCAGAGCCGGAATGGAATCATTTCTTTTCATCGTTCCCTCACCGCCCCGATTTTTCCTTCTCCTGCAAGGCCTGAAGGATTCTCTCCGGCGTAATGGGCAGGTCTTTGATCCGCGCCCCGATCGCGTGGGCAATGGCATTGGCGATGGCCGGGGCCGTTGGGATCGTCGTCGGCTCGCCGATCCCCTTGGCCCCAAAGGGCCCGTGGGGATCGACCGTTTCGATAAATTGGGTCTGGATGACGGGGATTTCCGGAGCGTTTACAATCTTGTAGGTGCAAAAATTGGGGTTGAGCGTCCGGCCGTCTTTGAACTGGGGTTTTTCCAGTAAGGCATAGCCGATTCCCATGGCGACCCCGCCGTCGACCTGCCCCTCCAGAAGAAGGGGGTTGATGGCTTTCCCCACATCATGGACGGCAGTGACCCGGATCACCTTCACCTTGCCCGTATCCACATCCACTTCGACTTCGGCAACATGGGCGCCAAAGGCGTAAGTCGGGCAATAATTTCCGTAACCCGTTTTGGGGTCGGGCGGAGAGGTGTTGGGGGGAGAGTAAGTGGCTTTACTCGTGATCGTCTGGCCTCTCTTGACGATACTCTCGGAAGCCACCTGGGCGACCGTCAGGACCGGTTGGGAAGAACCCTGCAGATAAATTTTCCCGTTTCGGGCCAAGAGATCGTCCGGAGACACCTCCAGCATCTTCGAAGCCACCTGGAAAAGCTGCTGCCTCGCTTGCGCCGCGGCCAGGCGGGCGGCATTCCCGCCGATAAAGGTCACCCGGCTTCCCCAGGTGCCCATGGAAACCGGGGTGACGTCCGTATCCCTCGAGGTAACCTTCACGTTTTCCAGGGGTACGCCCAGTTCTTCGGCGACGATCTGGGCCAGGATCGTATCCGAACCCTGGCCGATTTCGCTATCCCCGGCAAGGACGCTGACTGTGGCATCGCTATTCACCTTCAGGG
>CAYQWO010000051.1:10160-13023 GCA_964421095.1 uncultured Syntrophaceae bacterium | reverse complement strand
TAAGAGCAAACCTTCTTTTCTATTTTCCAGTTGCGCTTGTAAGGCCTGGTGTTCCAAGAGAAGACGGCGAAGCTCAACCTCAGCCACCCGGCGCTGCTCTTCGGCAGTGCTGATCAGGCGGAGGCACTCCTGAGCTTCCGACCGACGGTTCAGGAGGAGGGATTCTGTCTCCTGAGAGACTCTGCGGGCCCGTTCCAAGTTCTGGTCGAGGCTCTGCCTTTTTTCTTGCAGGCTGACCAGGCGTACCCTGGCTTCCGTGGCCTCGGCCAGAAGCCCTTCGATTTGAACCTTTAATTCTCGCAAGTCCTCTTCCCCCTGGCGCAGGGCCATTTCTTTTTCCTTTTTCAGGAGCTCAGCGGCCTGGAGGGCGCCCGTGCTTTCCTGGGCCTGTTGCTGGACTTCGGCCAATTCTTCGGCCAACTGGCTCTCCTCGAAGCGCAAGGTCTCGATCTTTTGCATCCAGCGCTTCAGTTCGAGTTGGTTTTGGTCCAGCTCCATCGTTTCACTGACAATCTTTAAGTCTTGCTGATGGAGAGCCTGGTTGAGCCCCTCAACGGAGCCTTCCAGGTTTTTGATGCTCGAGAGGAGCAGCTCCTGGTTATGCTCCAGGGAAGTCACTTGCTGGCGGAGTTCCTCAGTGCTCTGGGTTAAATCGCGGATCTCCCTCTTGCGCTGGAAGGTTCCGGAGCCCATCTGGGATTTGCTTCCCCCCGTGACCACGCCAGAAGGATGGAGAACTTCCCCGTCAAGGGTGACCAGAGTTTTCCAGAGGGCGTTGTGGTTCCAGAGATCGATGGCCTCGCGCAGGTCGGGGACGATGAATACCTCTCCGAAAAGAAAAGTCGCCAGATGAGCAAACTCTTCTTTCACTTTGATCACATCGATGAGAGGGATTCCCTTCACCTCCATGGGGGAAGTCCGTGAGAGAGCCGGGTTCTGTTTGAGCTGTAAGGGGATAAAGCTCGAGCGCCCCGATCCCTGTGTCTTCAGGTAATCAATCGCCTTTAGAATTCCCTGATGGTCCTGGACGATGATGTGCTGCAGCTGCTCGCCCAGGACGGACTCCACCACACATTCGTACTTTGGCTCGGTCTCGACGATGTCTTCCACCAGGCCATAGATCCCATTCGGCAGCAGCTCCTGCGCCTGGCGCTTGAGCAGGATGGCCCGGACTCCTTCCTGGTAACCTTCCAAATTCCTCTGTAGCTCCAGGAGGGAGTTGAGGCGAGAGCTCTGGCGGTGAAGGCGGTCTTGACAATTGGCCAATTTTTCTTGCAGGGCGGTCAGAGAAGATTGCAGTTCTTTGCCTTGGGCAATTTTGCGATTCAGCTCCTCGGCGATCTGGCTGCGGGCGTTCCGGCGCTCATCCAGTTGCCGGGACTGGTGAGTCAGGAGCGCGCGGATCTCCTGAACTTTAAGCTCTGCTTCCTCCCTTTCCTTAGCAATCTTCTCCTGGCGGCGCAAGAGTTCTTCCGAGCGGCGCTGCAGGTCGACGAGTGTATTTTTCAAATGAGCCGAGTAAGCCAGATGGTCCACCAATCCATTTTTTTCTTGCGAGAGGGCTTGCTCAACCGCAGCCTGCTGGGCCTTTTTCTCCTGGAGAACCTTTTCTTTCCCGGCCAAAAAGTCAGCATCGCTGGCGATCTTTTGGCCAACATCCCGCAGGAGTTCTTCGTAACCCTCGACCTCTCGTTCGACCTCCGCCCTTTGCTGGCTGAGTTTGCCGATTTCTTCTTCGGCGCGGTACGTTTGCTTCTGCAGATTTTCGCGCTCCCGGGCGCCCAGCTCGATTTGCGTTTCCCGATTCTTAATGGCCCCGGCGTTTTCGGCGAGGCGCTCCTGCTGGGTGGTTAAGTCTCTCTCCATATCAAGCAAGTTGACTTTCACCCGCTCGACGGAAGCTTCCATCTCTCGGATCTCGGCCATGGCCTTGGCCTCGAGATCCTGGTACTCCTGGAGGGAAGACTGCATCTGCTGGCGCTGGGTCTCTAAGGTATGGCAGGTCTGAGCGGCCTGCCCCAGCTCCAGGGCGCGGAGCTCCTGACGATAGGCTTTATATCGCTCGGCTTTCCGGGCCTGGCGGTTTAAGGAATTCATCTGCCGCTTGATCTCCCCAATGACATCTGTCAGGCGCAGGAGGTTTTGCTGGGTAGCCTCCATCTTGCGCAGGGCGGCGGCTTTGCGGTCTTTGTATTTCGTAATACCTGCGGCCTCTTCGATGAGGATGCGTCTCTCCTCGGGTTTGGCGTTTAAGACAAAATCCATCTTACCCTGCTCGACGACGGAATAAGCGCGGTGCCCAATCCCCGTACCCAAGAATAGGTCAGTGATATCCTTCAGCCGGCAGGGGACCTGGTTGATAAAGTATTCGCTCTCTCCGGAGCGGAAAAGCCTGCGGCCGACGGAAATTTCGGTGAAATCCAAATAGTCCGCGATCGGCTGCCCATTCTCGTTGTTGAAGGTAAGGATCACTTCGGCCATGCCCTGTTGTTTTTTGCTTTCGCTACCGTTGAAGATAACGTCTTCCATGGTTTTTCCCCGGAGTTGTTTAGGGCTCTGCTCTCCGAGGGCCCAGCGGATGGCGTCCACGACGTTAGATTTTCCGCATCCGTTTGGGCCTACCACGGCTGTGACACCCATGGGAAAGTCAATCTCGATCTTCTCCGAGAATGACTTAAACCCACAGAGTTCGATCTTCTTGATTTTCATGGCCACCCCTTTGGTTCAAAATCAGCCAATAGCGCTCATAGAACAATGCTATCCCTGGGGGAACTCAGGGAAAACGCTCATAAATTTAGGGCCCATTCTACCAAAGTGGGAAATTTTTGTAAAGGCAAAAATACAACAAAATGTATATTCAAGT
>CAYQWO010000051.1:7100-10060 GCA_964421095.1 uncultured Syntrophaceae bacterium | reverse complement strand
GAATCAATTTTTTGGGGAGTATGGGATTTGGAGATATTTACCACTCTTTTGAAAGCGATGGCCAAAGGTTCAAAATCTGGTTCACTCCTCAAGTCATGGAGAGCCTTCGCCCTCTCCTGTAGGTCCACGATGTCGTCGAAGCCTACAGCCAGCGCCGCCTCTATGGCGTCGGGAGAAAGTCCTTTGGCGTTGAGCAGATTTTGCAGCCGGCCCTTGAAGAATTCGAGAACCTCGGTTTTTATCTCCTCGGGTGGACGTTCAATTTTTTCCGACAGCAGGCCGAGGCTCCTTTCGATAAACTCGCTGAGGGAGAAGAGGTACCGTTTTTCCAGGATAATATTAATGATTCCAAGAGTCTGGCGGCGCAAGGCGTAAGGGTCTGCCGTTCCCGTGGGAATCAGACCGACGCCAAAGCAACCGACGATCGTATCAAACTTATCCGCAATGCTCAGAATGGCTCCCGGATGGGAGGAAGGAATGGCCCCCCCCGCCGAGATGGGCAGGTAGTGTTCGTAGATGGCCAGCGCCACTTCCTCTTTTTCCCCGGACAGAAGGGCATAAATCCTTCCCATGACTCCTTGGAGGTTGGGGAACTCCCCTACCATGCCCGTGATTAAATCACACTTACAAAGAAGAGAAGCCCTCTGCACGGTCTCTTGCAGGGAAGGGTCGATGCGCGCGGTGAGATATTCTGCCAAATTTGATAGGCGCATGACTTTTTCGTGGGAGGTCCCCAGCTTGGAGTGGTAGACCACCCTCTTCAGCCCTTCCAGGCGATGAATCAAGGGAACCTTCCGGTCTTCGACAAAGAAAAAGTTGGCGTCGGATAGCCGGGCCTGGAGAACTCGCTCGTTTCCCCGCGCTACCACGTTCGGGTTTCTGGGCCGGGTGTTCGAGATGGCCACGAAATACGGCAAGAGCGACCCGGCAGCGTCGGTCAAAGAGAAGTACCTCTGGTGCTCCCGCATGGCGCTGATGAGGACTTCCCGGGGAAGAGTGAGGAAATCCTTGGAGAAACTTCCGCGGATGGCCACGGGATACTCCACGAGAAAGGTCACGATTTCCAGCAGCTCGTTATCTGGAAGAATACAGCCGGAGACTTCACTGGCGGCCTTATTCAATTCCCCGATGATCAGTTCTTTCCGCTCCTCGGGGTGGACGATCACAAAAGAGGTTCGCAGCCGTCTCAGATATTCTGGGATGTCTTTAATCTGGAAGGAGCCCGGAGCCATAAAGCGGTGGCCCCGAGAAAGGTTCGAGGAAGAGACGTTCCCTACTTGAAAAGGTACGACGGTGCCGTCGAAGAGAGCGAGGATCCAATGGATCGGGCGGGCGAAGGTGTTGTCCAAATCCATCCAGCGCATCGATTTCGGGAAGGAGATGGAGGAAATCAGGCGGGGAAGAATGGCCGGAAGGAGTTGAATGGTGTCCTCGCCTTTCTCTTCCTTGCGGGCGCAGACGTATTCACCCTTATCCGTTTTTACCAGCTGCAATTCTTCAACCCTGATGCCCTGGCCCCTGGCAAAGCCCAGAGCGGCCTTGGTCGGCTGCCCCTGCTCGTCGAACGCGGTGCGCTTGGCTGTGCCCAGGACTTCGATGATTCGGCCTTCCTGGGTCGTTGCCACGCCGCTGGCGGTGAGGACCAGCCGCCGGGGAGTCCCCATCGCTTTGATTTCTTTGTAGGCAAGGCGCTGGTTTTGGAATTCCTTTTCCAGGAAGGCCTTCATATCCTCCAGCGCTCTGGGAATGAACCCGGAGGGGATCTCTTCAGTTCCGATCTCTAATAAAAATTCAGCCATTTAATACCTGTTGGGGACGCAGATTCTCGCAGTTCTTCCCAGATAATTCTTTTATATCCTGATAATCTGCGTTTACCCTGTTAGATAGTAAACATCTAACAGGGTGAATCTGCGTCCCAAATGAAGATTTTCGTGGTTTAAGCGGTATCAATTTTCAACAGCGGGAAGCCCATGGCCTGGCGCTGCTGGTAATAGGCCTCGGCCGAAAGCCGGGCCAGGTTGCGCACCCGGGCGATGTACTGGGTGCGTTCTGTGACGCTAATCGCTCCCCGGGCCTGAAGCAGGTTGAAGGTGTGGGAGCATTTTAGACAGTAATCATACGCTGGGAACACCAGGCCCTTTTCGATCAGGCGGATTGACTCTTGCTCGAACATCTCGAAGAGCCGGAAAAGCATGGGTACGTCAGCTACTTCGAAGTTATAGATGGAAAACTCTACTTCCCCCCGATGATGCACATCCCCGTATTTGATTCCTCTGATCCATTCCAGGTCGAAGACGTTGTCGATCCCCTGGAGGTACATGGCGATTCTTTCAACCCCGTAAGTGATTTCCACGGAGATGGGCTTGAGGTCGATACCCCCCGCCTGCTGGAAATAGGTAAACTGAGTGATCTCCATGCCGTCGAGCCAAACCTCCCATCCCAATCCCCAGGCTCCCAGGGTGGGAGACTCCCAGTCGTCTTCGACAAAACGAATATCGTGCTCCAGCGGGTCCACGCCGAAAGACTTAAGGCTGTCCAGATAGATGTCCTGGATTTCCCAGGGGGAAGGTTTCAGGATGACCTGAAATTGGTAATAATGTTGTAGACGGTTTGGATTTTCTCCATAACGCCCATCCGTGGGTCGGCGGGAAGGCTCAACGTAGGCAACTTTCCATGGCTCGGGGCCAAGAACCCGAAGAAAAGTGGCCGGGTTAAAAGTCCCGGCTCCCACCTCAATATCATATGGCTGCTGCAAGATACATCCGCGATCGGCCCAGAATTTTTGCAAGGCCATGATCAGATCCTGGAAATACATGCCTTGGGTACCTCTAATATCTTGGGAAGATAGAAAATTAATTCCAAGAAATTTTATCTATCATGTTGGATGGCGAAAAGTCAAGGTTGTTAATTCTCCAGTTTTACCTTGCCTTCCAGGTCCGAAGGCCATTTTCCCTTATCAA
>CAYQWO010000051.1:0-7000 GCA_964421095.1 uncultured Syntrophaceae bacterium | reverse complement strand
TAATTCTCCAGTTTTACCTTGCCTTCCAGGTCCGAAGGCCATTTTCCCTTATCAAAGTAGATGGCTCCTTTGGCCACGATGGCGGGGGAAACGAAAATGGGAGCTTTGGCCCTGAGAGCCAAAGCGATGGCATCGCTCGGCCGCGAATCGAAGTCTATCTCCCGCCCGTGCACATCCAGAGCAATGATGCCATGACATACAGGCTCTTCGAGTATGTCGATGAGCACCTGGAGGATCCGAGCTTCGAGGTTTTCAATGATTCTGACCATCAGCTCATGAGAAAGCGGCCTCACGGGCTCGGCCCCTTCCAGACACAGGGCGATGGGAGTCACTTCCAAAGATTTCGCCAGGATCGGCAGTCCCCACGCTCCGCCGGGACCTTCGAGAAGGATCACGGCCACGCCTTTTTCTTTAAAGAAGAGGAGTGTTTTTACCCTAACTTCGATTGGAGAACCAATATTCATCCGCGCACCATTTGTCTCTTTTTAGTACCCAAGACCGGCTCTCCTTTCCAGAAGCTATTCGGGCAGCGAATAAATTTGGAAAGGAGGAATCAGGGTGGGAATGGGGACTTCGATCACCACCGGTTGCTTGGCTTCCAGCGCCTCCCGCAACACCCTGCCCAGCTGTTCCGGGTCAGCTTTCAGGCCTTTGGCACCGAATAATTCGGCGAGTTTGACAAAGTCCGGGTTGTTCAAATCCGTCCCCAGAACCCTTCCCTGGAAATTGACCTGCTGATCGCTTTTGGTTGAGCCGAAGGCATTATCCGTAAAGATCACGGTAATCAAATTGATCCCATACCTCACGGCCGTGGCGAGTTCCGCACAAGCATACATGAAGCCCCCATCCCCTACCACGCAGACCACCGGCCGATCGGGGGCAGCCACTTTGGCTCCCAGGGCTGTGGGAAACGCATACCCCAGAGTGGCGAAGTAGGAAGAAGTTAGAAAGGTGCGGGGACGCTGCGCTGTATAAGCTAAATTGCACCAGTAACCGATATTGGTGACTCCGGTGACCAGAATTGCCTCCTCTTCCAGCTCTTGGCGCAGGGTCATGATTATCTCGGTTTGCAGCGGCGCTTTTTCCCGCAGCCCACGCTGATGCTTTCCCCGATAATCCCTCAGTTCCGGCTGCGGCCAGGGCTCGCTTGAGTCCTGGGACCCTCTTCTGCGGCGAATTTCCCCAACCAGGGCTCTGAGGCCGGCCTTGGCATCGGCGACCATCGCCACCTCTGCCGGAAAGTTCTTTCCAATGACCGCTGGGTCGGCATCCAGATGGATCAGCTTCTGGGGAGCTTTCAAGGCGGTACCCGGCCGCATCTGACTCGTGAAGCGCGTGCCCACCGCCAGGATTACATCTGCCTTCGGCGTAGCCCAGCGAACGGCCCCAAACCCATAATAGGCCGCCCCCAAAGAAAGCGGATGATCTTCGGAAATAACCCCCTTCCCCTCGGGTGTGGTGGCCACCGGTGCTCCCAAGGCCTGGACAAGTTCAGCCAATTCGGGGGAAGCATCCGCAAGAATCGCCCCCCCTCCGGCCCATATGAGGGGTTTTTTGGCCGATAATAATAAGTCCGCGGCCCGAGATACCTCTTCCTGACGGGGTAGCGCCCTTGGATACTGCCCCTTGGACACGAGGGTAATCTCGGCTGGGGTTCCCAATACATCCCAGGGAATTTCGATTTCCGTAGGGCGTGGCCGCCCGGTGCTCATCTGGTGCATGGCTTCATGAATCGCCCCCGGGATGTCCTTACCGCTCATCACCCGCTGGCACCACTTGGTGACTGGCCGGACAATGTCCAACTGGTCATTGATCTCGTGGAGCGCTCCTTTGTCTTGCGCCAGGTTGTAGCTCTCGACCTGACCGGCAATGAGGAGGACTGGGGAAGAGCAGGCGTATGCGGTCCCCAGCGCGGCGGAGGCATTCTGAACTCCGGGCCCCGGTACAACTAGCCCCACTCCCGGCTTTCCTTTGACCCGAGCGTATCCGTCGGCCATGTAGATTGTGCTCTGTTCATGCCGTACGGTGAGGAGTCGAATCTCCGGCTCTCCGTAGAAAGCATCGAAGATATGCATAATCTGGACGCCGGGAACCGCGAAGACGAACTCTACCCCTTCCCGCTTCAATGATTCTACGACAGCCTTCCCTCCGGTCATTCTTGGCATACGCCTCCCCCCAAAATAAAGCGCCCAAAGCTAATCAGTGAGATTCTTTCATAAGCGAGTTTGGCGAATCGCCCTTGCGCCTGGGCGTCCCAGAGGACTTCAGAAATCAGTCCCTGCCTTATTATTAGATCACAACTTTCATTCGCTGGCGATGATCATTTGTTGGCCCCCGGAAGTTCCTTAACATTTCTTGCTCTTCACTTTCCTTTGGCCCTCTGGTAGATGGATTCGATCTTGCGGTCTCTTTCCCGTCGCAATCGGTCGAGCTCTATCTGCTGCTTTTCTTTGTCCTGGATGAGGATTTCAACTTCGGCGATCTTGGCCGCGTAGATTTTACGGATTTCTTCGATCTCGGCTTTTTGATTCGAGGAGAGAGAGATAGTTTCCTCCCCGCCCATCTTCTTGGCCTTCTCCAGGGCAAGCTCCCAAGCGCTCTTTAGCTCTCCCATGGTCCCTTTCCCTCCTTATATTTCCTCAGCGAGCCAGGTACCGGCCAGTGTCCCGAAAGACGACTGGATAATAAAAGGAGTTTACAATAACCCATGCCGGTTTTTCAATGTTTGATTTGACCTCGCGACCTTCAGTTTGGATGAACGCTTACATTGCACTGGAAATCGAAGAAACATCTATATTATATCCACATGGCCCGGCCGGATTGTCCCGCCTCAGGCGGGATCGCCAAGAAAGGTAGTATGATTTGACTCGCCAGCGAGGGTTTTGTAAAATGACAATCCATTTATTTAAAAGGAAGCAGAATGAGGGAGAAATCCACCGAAATCGCCATGGTTTCCCTTTTTGCCGCCCTCACGGCGGTAGGGGCTTTCATTAGGATCCCCATCCCCTACGTTCCCTTGACTTTGCAAACCCTAATGGTTATGCTTGCTGGTTTAATTCTGGGGGGTCGTCTTGCGGCCTTGAGTCAGCTTCTTTATCTGGCCATCGGACTGCTCGGTTTGCCGATCTTTGCTCAGGGGGGTGGGCCAGGCTACGTCTTGCAGCCTTCCTTTGGTTTCCTCTTGGGGTTCATTGCTGGAGCTTATCTCATCGGCAGGATGGTGGAAAGGGTAGAAAGGCTCAGCTTTCCTCGAACATTGGCTGCCTTACTCTTGGGCCAAGCGGCCATTTATATTTTGGGTATCGCCTACCTCCATTTCAACCTGAATTTTATCATTCACAAACCAACCTCTCTTTCTGCTACCATAAAAATTGGTTTGTTGGTCTTCATCCCGGGAGAGATTCTAAAGTCTTTTACGGCTGCTTTAGTCGTTGCCCCCATCCGCCAGCGCATAATGCTTTTAAGGAATATAAGTCATTGATTTGATTAATTTATTTTTATTATCTTTTTGCCTTGACAGAGGGCATTTTTTTGCCTATTTTTTTAGTAGGCTCGAGAAAAGGAATCCTTCAAGATTCACCCACTTTCGCCAGCCTGCAAGCAAGTATTGATCACGTAGGGCAATATTTGAAAATTTTTCTACCTCAAAGGGAATGGCCTAAATGTCAGAAGCAAAAAGAATCCTGAATAACTGGGAAACCAAGTTGATGGAGATGAACAAGCCCCTCAACGAACTTAACCTGAAAATTGAGGGCACGATCCTTGAAAAATTAATTAAGAGGCTTTATGCAGAGTTAGACAAAAAAGGGATCACCTTCAAGCCGAAATTCTACCTAACGGATACCTGGGGCTGTCCCAATAAGGTTCCTGTGATTGGCATTCCTTTCTATTACGCGGACTCCACCCTTTCCAAAATTGAAGATCATATGCGCGGGGAACTGGAAGACGAGCATGAGCTAATGATGACGCTGCGTCACGAGGCTGGCCACGCGATTAACTACGCCTATCGCATATATAGATCAGAAGAATGGCAGGAAACCTTTGGGCGCTTTACCGATCCGTATCGGGATTTTTTCCGCCCCAACCCTCGCTCCAAGGATTTCGTCAAGCATCTCTACCAACAGGTAGGCCAATATGCCGGGCGAATTTACGCCCAAAAGCATCCCGATGAAGACTTTGCCGAGACGTTTGCCGTCTGGCTCGCTCCCCGGTCCAACTGGCGGCAGAAATACCACAACTGGGGGGCTTTGAAAAAACTCAAGTTTGTGGACTCCCTGATGAAGAAAATCGGCCCGCGGAAGCCTCTGGTGACCAACGGCGGGTTGATCCGGCCCATCGAGAGCCTCAATTTCACTCTTCTGGAGTACTACAATAAGAGCGAGGAACGGTACCGGGAAAAGGCTCAGGGCTACGTTGATGACGTCCTGAAGGAGATTTTCAGCACAAATGGCAAGGGAGAAAACAGGGCTCCTGCCGGGGGCTTCATAGAGAAGAATCGGAACCACCTGGTGGGGATCATTTCCCATTGGACGGGAGAAGAGGACTCTTCTGTTGAGCCCTTGATTGACAAGCTGATCGCCCGGGCCAAAGAGCTCAACCTCAACCTCAGCCCTCACCGCCAATCCCGCAAGCTGATCGAGGTAACGGCGCTGGCCACGACCCTAATCATGAATTACATTTACGAAGGAAAATTCATCATCCGCTGAACCACCCTCAGTGGGTCTTTCTCAGCCATTTCTCACGGTGATAATGCAGATTGCGGATGTAAGACTCGATCAGTTCAATGAGCGGGGCGCGCGGGAGAAGTGCTCCGGCGAGGGAATATACCTGAAGGTAGCGCATGATCTGATAGTAAAGGCTTTGACTGTCGAAGCAGATACTTTCCAGGGGGCATAAAGGGCAGTGGTCTTTATAATCCAGACAGAAGATAATCTTGGTCGAGCCGCAATGGAAAGCTTCCCGAAACCGGACCGGGTCCCCTTTCTCCAGGAGAAATTCGCGGATGCGGACCCACTTTTCGATGGCCAGGTCGAAGGGGTCTTCTCCCTCCTTGTGACGGCGCTCCATCTCCTCTAAGTTTAGCAATTTGACCATCGGAGGAAGTTCCCCCTTCGACCCATTTATTTCACTCTTCCATCTTTTCCCTGGAGACCTCGAAAATCACCCTCGTCTCAGGGTCGGGGCATTGCAAGGTGTAAACATCCTGCCGCCCGAAATCCTTGGGGTCGGCAGCCTTTCCCATCATAAACAGGGAATACTGAATGGCCCCCAGGGCCACGGCGCAAAGGCTGGTTGTTTCGCTGAGGTTGACCATTGTTCCTTCGAGGACTACCTGATCTCCTACCTTCACATTGGGACATTTGCTATCTTTTGCCCTGGCGATCACTTTATATTTAGGCATCTTCTTTCCGTTCATTTTTCGCGCGGGATCATGATCAAGGCTTCACCCTCCAGCACGGTTTTTCCGGCTTGATTCGTAATCGTAGATTTGACCGTTACGCGGTTCTTGGCAGCGTCTTTGCTGACCACTTCCGAGAGAACCGTGACCGTATCTCCGATGTGTACCGGCGCTGTGAATTTAACGAATTGGGAGAGATGAATGTTTCCAGCCCCTCCTACATTGGTCAGGGTCTGGTCAATTAGGCCAGCTGTAAGCATACCATGGACGACCCGTTGCTTGAAAATAGATTCTTTGGCAAATTCGACATTCACATGGATGGGGTTGAAATCGCCGGTAATGGCTGAGAAGGCAAATATATCCGCTTCGGTCATGGTTTTGCTAAAAGTTGCCTTATCCCCAAGCTGAATATCCTCGAACCGTTTTTTGATCATTGCTTTTCCCCCGGCCCCAAAGAATCAATGCGGACACAGATTTTCGCCGATAAACGCAGAAAAAATTTTTCAAAACTGTTTAGCCACAGAGAACACAGAGCTAAAAGATTCCAATATACAAAAAGAATTAACCGGACCCCCCAAAAACAGTTCCCCGGCCGTTAGCCTTTTCCTTTTGCTTTCTGAAGTTAAGACCCTCTGTGCTCTCTTTGCCCTCTGTGGCAAAAATGTTTTTAATATTTTTTTCCTCAGATCCAGTGAATCTGCGGAAATCTGCGTCCCAAAAAATTTAACCGACTTCCAGAATCATCTCAATCTCCACCGGGATTCCCATCGGCAGGGACTGCATGCCCACAGCGGAGCGGGCGTGTCTCCCCGCATCCCCGAAGAGCTCGACGAGCAAGTCGGAGGCTCCATTGATTACCTTGGGTTGGTCTTTAAAATCTTCAGTGCAGTTCACCATCCCCAGGAGCTTGACCACACGTTTAACTTTGTTCAGGTCTCCTAAAGCAGCCTTGATGGAAGCCAGGCAATTCAGGGCTACGTTGCGAGCTGTCTTATATCCCTCTTCGACAGCAAGCTCTTTTCCAAGTTTGCCGGAGATGATGGTTTTTCCATCATTGTAGGGCCCGTGCCCTGCGACGAAAAGAAGATTGCCGGTTCTAACCGCGGTTACATAATTGGCCACTGGCTTGGGCGGCGCCGGTAACGAGATTCCCAGCTCTTTCAATCTTTTCTCGATATCCATCGACCCCTCCTTTTCTCCTCGTTTACTCTAATAAAAAATCCAACATATCTCTTTTGGCCTCGAATGTCAAGGAACTGAAGGGCTTGCCACCCCGCAGTTTTTTGATTGGAAGTTAGATTGCGCCTGGGTCAGGTAGAGCCTGCAAAAATTTCATTAAAATCCTTGAACCTTAGACCCCTATCCTTTCATTTAAAACATTGACAGAGCCACCAGGGAGTTGGTAAAAGTGTCTTAACACATCGATCCGCAGAAAGGGGATGAATATGGCCTCGAAGACTTTGGAAGATGCCCTAAATTATCTTTTCCTGCACAACACCTTCAAGAAGGACATCCGCGAGGGAAAGGTGCCAGTAATTGTTCGGGGGGAAGGAAACTATGTTTATGATGAAGAGGAAAATCGCTACCTGGACCTGATGGCCG
>CAYQWO010000050.1:0-13074 GCA_964421095.1 uncultured Syntrophaceae bacterium | reverse complement strand
TTGGGGGAGATCATTTTCGCGGCGCGAGCAGCCTGGAACGGGTCCATGGTGAAGACGCTGCCGATGGGCAACATGGCCACGTCGATCTTGTAAAGTTCTCCGAAGATCTTCATGGAATCAAAGATTCCTGTATCGCCCGCGTGATAAATGGTTGTGCCATCTTCCAACTTTATGATGTACCCGCAGGGTGCGCCCGTGGCCGTGGAGTGGAAGGCCTGGGTCATGGTTACCGTGATCCCTTCATAGACCAGACTGCCCCCGATGTTCATCCCGTAGCCGAAGTAACAGACTTTTTCCGCTGGAATTTGAGATTCGCTCTGTAATCGGCGGGCTGTTTCCACGTTGGCCACGAGCAGCCCCCCGGTCTTCTTGACGATCTCCGGGGCCTGCCCGACGTGGTCGAAATGGTCATGGCTCACCAGCACCAGCGTTGCCGCCTTCACGTTATCAATACTGAAGGAAGAGAGCGGGTTCTCCAACCAGGGGTCGATGTAAATAACCTTTCCACTTCCGGAAGTAATCTGAAAACCAGCATGGGATAACCATTTGATTGTCGTCTTAGCCATTTCAAATCCTCCTTTTCTTTTTGTTTAGGCGATAGGCAAAGGGCTATGGGCTATAGACAATTACCCATTACCATTTACCTATTGTCTATTACCTATTGCCTCTCGCCTATTGCCTTGTTTCTATCCTCCGAGATAGGCTTTTCTGACATGCTCATTGTCGATCAGGTCCGCAGCCTTCCCCTGCAGGGTAATAGAGCCAGTCTCCAAAACGTAGCCTTTGTGAGCAAGGCGCAGGGCCATCTGGGCATTTTGCTCTACCAAAATGATCCCGACTTTCCTCTGGTTGATGTCCACGATAATCCGGCCAACTTCTTTCACCATTAAAGGAGCGAGACCTAAGGAAGGTTCATCCAGAAGAAGGAGTCGGGGTTTGGACATCAGGGCCCGGCCAATGGCCAGCATCTGCTGTTCCCCCCCGCTCAGGCTTCCCGCACGCTGGCTGCGCCTCTCCCGGAGAATAGGGAAGTGCTCCAAGACGCCTTCCAGGTCTCCGAGAATTCCTACTTTATCCTTCCGCCGGAAAGCTCCCATCATTAAGTTCTCCCTGACAGTCATGTAGGGGAAGACCCTTCTCCCTTCAGGAACATGAGCAATCCCGGCGCGGACAATTTCCTGGGGAGAGAGGCCGTCGATCTTCTTTTCTTCAAAAAAAATCTTTCCGGAGGCCACACCGGTCAATCCGGAGATCGCCCGCAGAGTGGTGCTTTTCCCGGCTCCGTTTGCCCCGATGAGGGTCACAATGGCCCCGCTTTCCATCTCCAACGAGATCCCCTTCAGGGCCTCGACTCTTTCGTAAAAAACTTTTATCTGATTGACCTGGAACCAGGCTTTGCCGGTCATGTCAACCCTTCGCTTCCCAGGTAGGCTTCGATGACCTGCTGGTTTTTCTGGATCTCCTGGGGAGATCCCTCGGCGATCTTCCGCCCGTAATTGAGAACCACGATCCTCTGACTGAGGCCCATGATGGCTTTCATATCATGTTCCACCACCATTAGGGTAATCCCGCGATCCCGGAGTCCCCGGATCAGCTCTATGAACCTTTGCGATTCCTCGACGTTCATTCCGGTGATCGGTTCGTCCAGGAGAAGCAGCTGCGGCCGGGCCGCCATGGCCATGGCCACTCCCAGTGCCCGCTGATGTCCGTGGGGCAGGTTCTGGGCCAGTTCATCCTTCATATCTTTCAGGCCCATGTACTCTAAAATATCCAGGCTGTTCTTGTGCGCGCTGGCTTCATCTGCTTTCGCTCGCGCATTGTTCATGAGAAGCTGCCAGAAACTGGCTTTCACCTGGAGATGGTGGGCGATGATCACATTTTGGAGAACCGTTTTATGTTTGAACAGATTGGATCCCTGGAAGGTTCGCACCAGGCCCTTCTTCGCGACCTGGTCGGGACGAAGGCCGGTGATATCTTCTCCATTGAAGAAGACTTTTCCCAGAGTCGGCGGAAAGAATCCACTGATCACGTTGAAGAGGGTGGTCTTACCCGCACCATTCGGGCCGATCAGGCCCAGGATTGTGGCAGGCTCAACCTGGAAACTCAAGTCACTCAAGGCGGCCAGCCCGCCAAAATGTTTAGTGACGCCCTTTATCTCCAGAATCATTTTCTTATTTATTGGGACGCAGATTTTCGGCGATTAACGGGGACCACTGCCTCTCTTAGTTCTTTATATTTCAAATCCTGATAATCTGCGTTCATCTGCGTCCTAAAATCTTCTTCTGACCCAGCAAACGGGCCGGAAGGGTGATCAAACCGCCCGGGAGCAGGAACATGATCAGAATCAGAATAATCGCGTAGACCACGGGCTCATATTCCCTGGCCACGCGCAAAAACTCGGGAACGAGGGTAAGGAAAAAAGAACCGAGGAGGGGCCCCAGGACGCTTCCCGCCCCTCCCACGAGAACGAAAATTAAACAATAGATGGACTGCCAGATCGTGAAAAACTCCGGGCTGGTAAAGTTGAAATAGTGAGCGTAAAAACTCCCGCTCAGCCCGGCAAAAAAGCAGCCTATGCCAAAGGCGATTAACTTGTATTTCATGATATTGATGCCGACGGACTCCGCCAGAGTGTCGCTCTCGTGAATGGAAGAAAAGATCTTACCGATCCGGCTTTTTTCCATACGCACCATCACCAGGTAGGTAATGAAAGAGATGGCCAAAATCAGGTAATAGAAAGGAAGGCGGCTGGTGAAACGGATGGAAAAAATAGGCTGCGGCGCCGGAATGTTGGGGATGCCCCCGTATCCCCCGAGAAGGCTTGGCCAGTTGACGATGATCAGGCGGATAATCTCGGCAAAGGCAAAGGTGATGATGGCGAAATAAACTCCCTTGATGCGCAGAATCGGATAGCCGATGAGCAGGGCTACCAAGGCCGAAATCAATCCGGATAGAGGAAAGGCCAGCCAGAAGGAAAAACCGGCCTTCATCACCAGCAAGGTCGAAGCGTAGGCCCCGACAGCCATGTAGGCCGCATGGCCGAGGGTCAGCTGGCCGGTGGACATGATCAGCTGCACACCCCAGACCGACGTGGTCCAGATCCCTGTAGTGATTAAGAGGTTTAGCAGATAGGGGTCCTGGCTGACCGCAGGGAAACCCGCCGCGGCGACAAGGACAACGAGATGTCCCAGTCTTCTTTTATCCATGGCCGAATAACCCCTGGGGTCGGAAGAGGAGGACCAGCATGACCATGACAAAGCCGAGGATCTCCGTAACGTCTCCCAAAAACGTGTTGCCGAAGCTCTCCACAAATCCCAGCAGGAGACCGCCGGCGATGGCTCCCGGAATGCTGCCCAGTCCGCCGATGACCACAACCACCAGGGCCTTGAGCACGGCGTGCATTCCCAGGAACGGGTTGACGAAGAAAAGCGGAGCCAGGAGCGCACCGGCTGCGCCGGCGAGCGCGGAACTGATGGCCATGCAGAGGGTAAAAGTAGAATCCACCCCGATCCCCTGCAGCGCTGCCGCTTCCCGGTCCTGGGCGACCGCCCGCATGGCCTGGCCGGTCTTGGAAAATTTTATATAAAGCGTCAGGGCGATCATCAGGATGATGGCCACGAGGATCACGACAATCCGCTCCATAGAAAGCGTGGCCCCCAACACCTTGATGACTCCGGGGAAAACCGGGGAGACCGACTTATCTTTCTCGCCGAAGACCAGCAGGCCCAGCCCACCGATCAGCATGGCAATACCCAGGGCGATGACCAGGCTGGGGTCGTGCTGATCGCGGAAAGGACGGAAGAAAAAGCGATAGACCAGAATTCCCAGGATGGCGATGATGACCATGCTGAGAACCAGGGCCGTGAAATAATTCAGGCCCAGGCGCTCGCAGAGGAGGTAAGTGGCAAACGCTCCGAGCATGTAGAACTCGCCGTGGGCAAAGTTCAGGAGGCGCATGATCCCATAAATCAGGCTGAAGCCCGAAGCGATCAGCACATAAGTCAGGCCGAGCATCAGGCCGTTGACAAAGACCTGGACAAAAAAGATAAAGGTCATCGGGGGCCTGTTATGGAAGCGTGGGCATCATGGTGCCCCGGTTGACCAGCTTCCCATCAACGATTTCAGAGATATATACGGGGGTGACGATCTGGCGTTTAATCCCGTAATGCTCCTGGCCGCCGAATTTCGCTGGCCCGAAGATCGTTTTCCACTCTTCAATCTTTTCCATTTCTTCTTTGAGCTGGGTAGGATCGAGGCTTCCCGATTTTTCGATGGCCTGGACCAGAATGTCCAGATAGACGTGGTACTTGGGGGTGACGGGGTCGAAAGGCTTGCCATAAATGGCCAGATAATCGTCATAGTATTTTTGCTGCCCTTCGGTCGTATAAGCACCCAACAGGTCATGGGTATTGCTGATGTGACCCTCGGCATTCTGCACACCGGCGATCTTGCAGAATTCGATAGGATCGATAGTGGTTCCAGCGAAGGTCTTTCCCTTGTAGCCCAGCTCACGCACTTGTTTTACGATTAAGGCTTGATCTCCGGGAGGGGCCCCGGTGAAGTCAATAAAATCTGGCTTCTGGGTGAGGAGCTTATTCAACAGCGGGTAGAAATCAGAAGTCCCCCGCTCATAGAACTGGGAGAAGACGACCTGGAATTGATTCTGCTCAGCGACGCGCTTGCAATCCTTCTCGATGGACCAGCCGCTGGCGTCGTTGGGCTCGATGAAAGCCACGCTCTTTACCTTGGGATAGGTTCGGTTCATCCAGGGATACATACCTTGCAAGATCTCGTTGGAAGTCAGGACCATGCGAAATGTGTACGGTTTGTCCGGAACAAGGACCTCTTTGGCGTAGGAATTTACCAGGAAGAGAATTTTGTTGGGCTCGGTGATGGGCTGGACCGCCAGGATGACCGCAGAGGATTGAGAACCCAGGATGAATTTTACCTTATCCCGGTTGACCAGTTTTTCCGCGGCCATCCGGCCGGCGGCGGCGTTGTATTTATCGTCTTCCCAGATGATCTCAATCTTGTACCTTTCCCCGGCCACGTTCAGGCCACCCCGGGCGTTCACTTCCTTCTGTTTCACGGTGATGGCCTTCTGGGCGGCCAGTCCCCAGGTTGCTCCCCTTCCGGACAGGGGGAAGATGGCGCCCACCTTGAGCACTTTTTCGGAAGCTGAAAAAGAGAAAGAAGGAAGGCAAAGGATCCCGCAGGTCAGAAAAACGGATATCATCCCCCAAAAGATTCTCCTAATTCGTACCATCGCGCGCCTCCTTTTTTCCGCGGATTCTACCCCTTCCGCAGGGAAGAAGTTCTTGTTTAAATAATTCTTCGGATCCCTTCGGAGCCCCTTACTTCTCCGGAGGAGCCTCCTCTTCGTATTTCTTGGTCAACGCCTCCACCCAGCGGACATCCTTAACTTCCAGGCAGACATTCTCTCCATTGCGAACTTCCGTGAAGTAGAACGGGGAAAGACCCTGATGGTCGATCCCGTAGGTCCACTGGCAGGTGAACTTGTAGATCCCATCCAGCTCCTCCCACTCCATTCCAGCCATCGTTTTTCTGACCTGGAGCGGGTCCATACTGTTTGCTTTGATGATGCCCTGAATCAAAGCGTTCGTATAGGCTCTGGCTTTGGGCGCATACTCGTCCCATTCGCCGAAACGCTTGACATATTCTTTTTCATACTCCAAGGCGGCCGGAGTCATGAACGGGGGAGCCATGACATTATAGGTATGGCCCTCGGCATTTTTCTTTCCAGCCACCGCGCAAAATTCCTTCACCGGGATGAGAGCTAAGCTCATTGTCTTTCCAGTGAAGCCGAGTTCCCGGGCCTGCTTGACCATCAAAAAGATGTCCCCAGCCGAGGAGCTGCCAAAATCGATCATATCCGGCGCTCTGGCCAGCACCCGGGTGAGCAACGGGTAGAAATCTTTGGTTCCCGGTTCGTAGAATTCTTCCGTGAGAATTTGGAAGCCGAAATATTTGGCGGAGCGGCGGCTGTCCTTCACACTCTCTTTGCCGGTCACGTCGCTGCGGTTGATGATAGCCACCTTCTTGATCTGGGGGTACCGCTCACTCATAATTTTGTAATAACAGGGAGCTTGCTCAACGCCCGTAACTGAGGGGCGGAAAAAATCCGGGTGATCGGGGCCCATCACCACCCGCGCGTAGGTATCGCCGCATACCGTCACATTATTCGCTTTAGAGATCTCCTGCCAGGCCTGGCGGGATGCGGAGCTGATGGGCCCCACGATGAATTTTACCTTATCCTTGAAGATGAGCTTCTCCGCGGCCATGCGGCCTGCTGCGCCGCTGTATTTGTCGTCTTCGAAAATGAATTCCACCTTATGTCTTTTCCCTCCGATCAGGAGACCGCCCGCGGCATTTATTTTTTCTTGTTCCAGGGTCGCCGTTTTTTTCCAGACCACTCCCCATGGGGCACCAGGACCGCTGAAAGGGGCGACCATTCCAATTTTCAATGTCTCCTGCGCTTGCAGATGGGAGGGGTGTGCCGTCAGCGCAACCAAACCTATTAAGGTCACGGCCAATACCAACCATTTTTTCTTCCCCATCGTTGCCTCCTTTGATGAAGATATCTTCCTGGCCCGGCCCTGAACCTCCGGGGATTCCGAATGAATATGGAATTTTTTAGGACGGGATTGGAGACCCCCGTGGAATTGGCTCTATTTTATATATTTTCCTCTGGGAAAAGTCAATTTCATATTTTCGCCTTTCCAGGTACCTGGCTTAGGTTTTTGAGAATGATTGCCCAGGCGCCGATCAGAAACCATTGAGCCGCCTCTTCGCGGACGCCCGATTCTAGCCCGTATCGGTCAGAATCTATTTATTTTGTACTGCAGATAGTAGATTATGAAAAAGAAAGTGGCGACCCCCGAGAACGATATTGCTCGCTGCAGATGCGTATTAAAATGCTCGTGGAAAATGCGGCGCACCTTAAAGGACTGAACCAGTACAGTACCGGCCGCAACTGCATGCAGTATTCCAGAAAATGCCCCCAGTCCTGTTGCCAATAATGACTTGTGTCCGAGTTCTCCCATCACCCCAGAGATTAGGCCAATGAACAAGCTTATTCCAAACAGGACAATGGCAAAAATAAATATTCCGGAGCCAAGTTTTTCTCTCGATTGCATCATATTGAGCGCCTTCCGTCTCGTCAAAAACCATATCGGCCAATATATTCCAGCAGTGACAACCGTCAGAATAATCATAAGGATGATACTGGTTTTTTTCAATTCGGGCCCCGGCTGAGACAATTTCACACCTGTCTCCTGCATGATCCCCCGCTTTTCTCGCCTTTCTCGCCTTTCTCGCTTTTCTCGCTTCTTTAATCTATTACCGCGATCGCTTCGATCTCGATTAACATGTCCTCATGGACCAACCGGCTTACCTGAACCAGAGTGCTCGCCGGATAATCCTTCTTAAAATATTTTGCCCGCACCTCATGGATGTCCTGGAAACGGCTCAAATCGGTAACGAACACGGTCACCTTTACAATATTGTCGAATGTAGCCCCCGCATGCTCCAGAATAACTTTCATATTTTCCAGAACCTGTTGGGTTTGAACCCTCATGTTTCCTTTGCCCACAATGTTCCCATCTCTATCCCGGGCGGTGATTCCCGAGATAAAGAGAAGTTTATTACCCTGGACTTTATTGGCATGAGAATAGATCCCCAGCGGTCTGCTGAGATTTTCGGCGGTGATGATTTCTTTTTTCATTGGATTCCTCCCTTATTTTTGCGCATCTCCGCCCCTCTTACGCCCCTATCCCTTGAGTTGCCTCAGGGCCCGCGCGCCTTTTCTGAATGAGGAAGAGGGTGCCGACGAGGATGATCCCCATAAAATCTGTGACGAGGCCGGGTTTTATTAGAAGCCCTGCGCCCACATAGAGGGCGAGGGTTTCATACCATCTGCTCTTGCTGCCAAAGTAGCCGATAACCGCGCCAGCTAAGGCAAGGATGGCCAAGCTTGTTACCAAGGAGCTCCATAGGATTTCCCAAGGTGACCCCACGAGTAATACTTCTGGTCGATAGACGAAAAGATAAGGAGCGATGAAGCCGGCCAGGCCCATGCGTACGGCCAGCCAACCTGTCCTGAGAAAATTGGACCCGGCGATGGCCACGGCGACGTACACAGCCGCGCAAACCGGCGGAGTTATGGCCGAGATGATAGCGAAATAAAAGACGAAAAGATGCGCGGCCAGCGGCGTCAAACCAAGTTTGACCAGGGCAGGCCCTGCGACTGAAGCCGCCAGAACGTAGGCTGCCGTCGTCGGTATTCCCATGCCGAGAATCAAGCATACCACCATGGTGAAAAAGAGAGCCAGAAATTTGATGCCCGCACTCAGGCCGATGATCATCTCTGAGATCTTAATTCCCAGGCCGGAGAGGTTGAACATGCCGATGATGATCTGGGCGCAGGCACACAAGGCAGCCACCAGAACGATAGACCTGCCGCCAGCTTCCAGAGCGGAAAGCATGTTGCGCCCCTTTTCCAGAAAATGAGCGGTACTCCGGACTGGTAGGAAGTACATTCCCACAGAGACCACGATGGCCCAAAAAACTGCCGTGGTGGGGTCGTAACCCTGAACCATCAAATAGATGAGCGCAATGACCGGGACGAAGAGAGGAGCGCTCTTGGGGATCGTCTTTCTTATGGAGGGGATTAGGTCCCTGGGGATCCGCTGGAGGTTGGATTTCTTCGCCTCGAAATGAACCGAACCCGTCACCCCCACGTAGTACAGGAGCGCGGGAATCGCCGCGGCCAGGGCTATTTTTAAATAGGGGGTCCCGATCAGTTCCGCCATGATGAAAGCCCCCGCGCCCATCACGGGGGGCATAATCTGCCCTCCTGTGGAAGCCGTCGCTTCCACAGCTGCGGCGAAGTCGGCCCTGTACCCCAACCGCTTCATCAGGGGGATGTTAAAAATTCCGTCGACCACCACATTGGCCACGGCACTCCCGGAGATCGTTCCGAAAAGGGCGCTGGATATGCAGCTTACCTTTGCGGGTCCTCCATACGATCTGCCGGCAATTCCTTTCGCCAGATCGACGAAGATCTCTCCTCCCCCGGTGTAGTAAAGGATCGAGCCAAAGATAAGAAATCCCGCCACCACCGTAGCGGAAACCCCGGTGACAATCCCCCAAAGGCCCGCCGGAGAAAGGTAAAGGGTCTCCACGATATAACTCAAACCGAATCCCCGATGAGCAAAAGCTTCCGGAAGGTATGGCCCCAAGTAGGCGTAGAGAATCGCTAAGATGGCCATCAAGGGAAGGATCCAGCTGAGAATTCGTCGGGTCATCTCCAACACCAGGAGAGTGGCCAAGATTCCCAATATTAAATCCCAGACGCCGGATACCCCAGGCTCTAACATGATCCGGTCATAATTCAAGACCACGTAAGTGCAGGCCACAACTCCCAGGATCATCATCAGGAGGTCCGGGATGGAGAAGCGCCCTTTCGGCGATCTGCGGACCGATGCGGGATAGAGGGTAAAGGCCAGAACAAAGACAAATCCGATATGGATGCTTCGTTGGATTAGGTTGGGGAAAGCGCCCACAAAAGAGGTGTATAGCTGGAAAAAAGTTAGCAAAATGGCCATGACCGAGGCAAACTTGGCCATTCCGCCCGAAAGCTTCCTCGGTTCGGCTTCTCCTTTATCTTTCAGCTCTAACTTTTCTGGTTCCCCAGACATAGGAAAACCCTTTGGGAAGCGAGCAGCCAGAATCCGCGATAGATCTCATCCGGCCTTTTAACTGCCGCCTTCTGTCTCTTGCTTCTCCTCTTTGCTCTGCGAAGCGGAGCAAAGTTCGTCAGTTCTTAGGAATCAGGTTTTCAGGAACACTCAGCCGAAGTTCGCGGTAATACTTGATCGCCCCTGGATGGAGTGGCACCGTGCAAGTCTCCAGGGTCAGGCTGGGAAGGTGAACCCCTTTCACTGAAGGATAAGCGGCAACTTGCTCGTCAAATCCCTCCCAAACTGCCTTCACTATCCTGTAGACCATCTCTTCAGGCAAATCTTTCTTGGCAACGGCTCCGATGAGCATGGCAAAGGTTCGATAAGAAGGAATCTCTTTATATATCCCCTTTGGAACCGTAATCGGGCTCAGGTAGGGATATTTTGCCAAGACTTTATTAATTTCCTCAGCGGTGAACCCAAGAAGGCGGATGGGTGTGAAGGTGGCGATGTCCAGCGTGGAGGCGTCCAGGCTGGTCAACCCTGCGCCGGATTTAACGTAGCCGACGATCCGTTTGTCTTTGATGGCGGCTACTGCATCTTCCGTTCCCCCTCGGTAATATTTCGGGTTCACTCCCAGAGCGTCCAGGATGGCCTCCGCAGTCTTCTCTGTTGCCGATCCCCTCATCCCCGGGTTGAAGGGCTTGCCGGTCAAATCATAAACCGTTTTTACCCCACTATCTTCCCGGATGACGAAGTTCTGGGGTGCGGGTTGGTATACCCAGAGCACATACTGGTCTTTGATAGGTTTCCCTGTCCAGGGCCCGAGCCCATGGTAGGCCTGATACTGGATGTGAATCGTCGTCAACCCCAGGTCGAGCTCTCCCTTTTTGATCCGATTGATGTTATCCACAGAAGCGCCCGTCTCCACTACCGTGACATTCACATCGGGTAAATTAGTATTGATGACCTTGGCCACGGCCACAAAATAGGCATAGTGGCTTGATGCCGCTTGGGTCGTCCCCATGGCCAGAAGCTTCTTGGAAGCGCCCCAAGCGGATGGGGGCAATAGCCATCCCACAAGTGCGATGGCCATAATAAAATAAAAAATAATGGTTCCTCGGTCGGCTTTCATGGCAGGCCTCCTTACTTCATTAATTAGGACGCAGACTTTCGCAGAAAAAGGCAGAAAAAAATCTTCTTTTTTAGAATCTTTTTTATCTGCATTTATCTGCGTCCAATGCTCTTCTTACAAATTTTTCCAGAAAGGTCTCTGGGCCTCCTTCACTTTCTTGACAATCGGGTCGATCATCCGGTGATCCACCGATTTACGCAACTTCTCATCTCTTCCTCCGGCCAGGGTATCGCCCCGCAAGGTCTTCAAGACCTCTCTTGCCGAATCCCTGAGGCCCTCCAGGTGATAACCTCCTTCTAAGACGAAGACCAATTTCCCTTTGCAGGTCTCTTTCGCCAGGTCCAACACGATTCTGGCCAGATTACCAAATCCCTCGGGCGTCACCTGCATTCCCCCCAGAGGATCCTGATAATAAATATCGAAGCCCGCAGAAACAAATACGATGTCCGGCTTATACTCCAGAGCAATGGGCTCGAATATTTCCTCGAAGATCAGCATGTATTCAGCATCCCCAGGCCCGGGGGAAAGAGGGACGTTGACTGTAAAACCTCTTCCGGCACCGCTGCCCACCTCGTTGACGAATCCTGTCCCCGGATAGTAGGGAAATTGATGGGTGGAAAAGTACAGGACGTCCGCACGATCATAGAAAGAGTGCTGAGTGCCGTTTCCGTGGTGCAAGTCCCAATCGATGATCAGAGCCCTTTTCAGCTTATAGGTTTTTAAGGCATAACCCGCAGCAATCGCCACGTTATTGAAAAGGCAAAAACCCATGGCCCGGTTGGACTCGGCATGATGCCCAGGAGGCCGGATGAAGGCGAAAGCATTGTCCAGCTCACCCCTCACGACTTTATCCACGGCCACCAGGGTTCCGCCGGCGGCTAATTTTGCAGTTTCATAGGATTGGGAGCAGGCATAAGTATCCGGGTCGAGCATGACGCAGGATCGGCCGGCCGTTGAAGCCACCAACTGGATGTAACGGGGAACATGGATCAGCTCCAGCTCTTCCTGGGTAGCCAGGCGGGGGTTGATTTCTGAAAACTTTCCCTTCATTTCCAGCTCTTCGAGCATCTGGTATAACACTTCCAACCGGTGATGGGATTCAGGGTGGTAACTATCTGCTACGTGATCCATGTAGCGATTGTCTCTCACAACTCCTGTTTGCGTCATAAGATTGTGCTCCTTTCACTGCTCGTTGAGGTCTTCCTTGCTTTATATTTCTAAAAACTTCCCGGTGAGCCGTTCATAAGCCTCAATGTATTTCTCTGAAGTCTTACGGATGACTTCTTCTGGAAGCACGGGAGCAGGGGGTTTCTTATCCCAATGGATCGAGAGCAAGTAATCCCGGACAAACTGTTTATCGAAGCTCTTTTGAGGGCCTCCGGGCAAATAGCCATCGTGCGGCCAGAAACGCGAAGAATCCGGGGTCAGGACTTCGTCAATCAGCAACAACCGGCCTTCGTCGTCCAGGCCAAACTCAAACTTTGTGTCGGCGATAATGATCCCCCGTTCCTCGGCAAGGGTGGAGGCGCGCTCGTAAATCCGGATGCTTATCGACTGAACATCCTCCGCCAGCTTTTTCCCCAATTTCTTGACCATGGTGGGAAAGTCGATATTTTCATCATGGACCCCTACTTCTGCTTTGGTCGATGGCGTGAACAGGGGCCCTTTAAGTTTTTCGGATTCCCTCAGGCCCGCCGGCAGAACCATGCCACTAATCGAGCCTTTCTCTTGATATTCATTCCAGCCAGATCCCGAGAGGTATCCGCGCACGATACATTCCACCGGAAGAGGCTTGGCTTTTTTCACGATCATGGCTCGGCCGGATAAAGAAGCAGCGATGTCCCGGGGGAGGCCCGGGAAACCTTCCAGCTGGATCGTCACCAGGTGATGGGCCGTGATTCCTTGCAGTGTCTTGAACCAGTAAGCGGATATCTGGTTGAGTACCCGGCCTTTGTGGGGAATGCCGTTGGGCAGCACCACGTCGAAGGCCGATATCCGGTCTGTGGCCACGATCAGCAAATGAGCCCCCAAATCATAGATATCCCGTACCTTCCCCCGATGGAAGAACGGGATCTCTCTAAAATCCGTCTGTAATAGGATTTCTGACGACACGGCCCCCCCCGACAAGTTCGTGTACTTCGGTTTTAAGGCAATTCTGGGTTTATGTCAAGGACTTCCTCATGGAAGACGTAAGTAGGGAGTCCTTAAAAAAGATTTTTGCTCTTGACACTCTTTAGA
>CAYQWO010000049.1:0-13272 GCA_964421095.1 uncultured Syntrophaceae bacterium | reverse complement strand
TCCAGAACAGATGGCGTAATTTTTCCTGTTCCCCTGAGCTTTTGGGGACCGCCTTTTCTCGCATCATCTTCCCAAATCTTCCTCCATTCCCCCTTCCCTCGTCCCTCTGGCCTTGGCCTCTACGTAGCCCTGATTCTTGGGTCGGCCAGCGCGTAGGATACATCGGCGATCAAATTTCCGATCAGGGTGAGCATGGCCCCGATCACCAGGATGCCCATGATCGTCGGATAATCCCGGGCCATGACGCTGGCATAAAAAAGCTGGCCCATGCCCGGGATGGCAAAAATGGTTTCGAAGATAACGCTGCCCCCGATCAGCCCCGGGATCGAAAGACCCAGAATGGTAATCACCGGTAAAAGGGCGTTGCGCAGGGCATGTTTAAAAATTACAGCCTGACTCGAAAGACCTTTGGATTTTGCCGTGGTAATGTAGTCCTGCCGGATCACCTCCAGCATATTCGAACGCATGTAGCGGGAAAGCCCGGCCAGCCCTCCAGAGGCCGAAATGAGGATGGGCAGAATGAGATGACTGAGCCGGTCCCAGACCTGGGCCGAAAAGGGAAGGTATTCGTAATTGAGCGATTTCAGGCCGGAAATGGGCAGCCATCCTAAGTGCACGCCAAACAGGATCATCAGCAACAGGGCCAGCCAGAAATGGGGTACGGCAAAACCAACAAAGACCAGGACGGTGGTCACCCTGTCAAACCAAGAATTTTGGTAAGTGGCGGAAAGCACACCGATGGGGATCGCCAAAAAGAGGATGAGCACCAGAGAAACCACATTGATGAAAATAGTGATGGGCAGACGTTCCAGGATTTTATCCGAGACTTTTCGGCCGTCTTGCGAGAAAGAATTGCCGAAATCGAAAGCCACCAAACGGCTCATCCAGTTCCAGTACTGCACATACAAGGGCTTGTCCAACCCGTAAAGAGCCCGCAACCTGGCTTTCACCTCGGCGGTGGCTTTGGGATTGAGGTCCGTGGCCATGTCGATGGGAGAACCCGGGGCCAGATGGATGACCGCAAAAGAGATGATAGTGATCCCGATGAATAGCGGAACCATCAGGATCAAACGTTTGATCAGGTAGATTCCCATGATTCTGACGATTGAAGCTTATTTTTATATCATAGACTCCCGCCAGGGGGAGAGGCAAGAGAATTTCTATATTTTGGGACGGAGATGAATAATGAAGGAGCTGATAAGAATAAAAAAAAGGGGTCAAGGAATCAAAGCCCCCAGAGTCCAGTAAAGTCCTGAAGCACTTTGGCAATTTTTTCAGGACCCTGGAACCCTTGAACCCACGAATCCTTGAACCCTATATTTACTTCAGGAGTTTGGCTCCCGCTCGAAGACGGCAGCCGCGCCCATGCCAAAACCGATGCACATGGATACGACCCCGTAGCGGGTGTTGCGCCGTTTCATCTCGTGCATCAGCGTGGTCGTCAGTCTCCCCCCGCTGTTCCCCAGCGCATGCCCCAGGGCAATGGCCCCTCCGTTGACGTTCACCCTGTCCATGTTCAGGCCCAGGGTCCGGCAGACATAGAGCGCCTGCGAGGCGAAGGCTTCGTTCAATTCAAACAGATCGATCTGGTCCTGGGTTACACCGGCGAATTTCAGGGCTTTGGGAATGGCTTCCACCGGTCCAATGCCCATGATCTCCGGAGGGACGCCGGCCACGGCAAATGACCGGAAAGTGGCCATGGGCGAAAGCCCTAAAGACTTGACCTTTTCCTTGGACATGAGTACCACGGCCGAGGCACCGTCGTTCAGCGGCGAGGAGTTGCCAGCGGTTACTGTTCCGGTGGCTGAAAAAGCAGGGCGCAGATTTTTCAGGGCTTCCATCGACGTATCCGCGCGCACTCCTTCATCCGTATCAAAGATGAATTCCCGGAAGGTGACTTTCCCGTCTTCAGAGACCTCCTGGGTCTTCACTTTGATCGGCAAGATTTCATCCTTAAATTTTCCTGTACGAATCGCCGCAGCGGCCTTCTGGTGACTCTTCAGAGCAAAGGCGTCCTGGTCTTCCCGGCTGATCCCGAACTTGCGGGCTACATTCTCGGCCGTTACCCCCATGGCCGTATAACCCTCAGGATAGGTCTCGATCAGTTTCAGGTTGGGTACAGTTTTATTTCCACCCATGGGCACCATGGACATCGATTCCACTCCGCCGGCGATGATCACCTCCGCAAAACCACACATAATGTGCTCAGCCCCGATGGCAATAGCCTGAAGCCCGGAGGAGCAGAAGCGGTTGACGGTCTGGCCGGGGACCGTATAAGGAAGGCCTGCGATGTAACAAATCAAACGGGCCACGTTCAAACCCTGCTCTGCTTCCGGGAAGCTGCAGCCGATGACGAGGTCATCCACTTCCTCCGGCTTGAGGCCTGGAGCCCGGTTCAGGGCTTCTTTCACGACCCATCCAGCCATATCATCGGGCCGGGTGTTACGCAGGCTTCCCCGCGGAGCACGCCCGACAGCAGTACGGACAGCAGAAACGATCACAGCTTCTCGCATGTTTTCCTCCTTTCAATTCCGCAAGGGCCTGTTGGTCTTGAGCATATGCGAGATGCGCTCCTGGGTTTTCTTCTCGCCGCAGAGGCTGACGAAGGCCTCCCGCTCGAGGTCTAACATATGCTGTTCCGTAACCATAGCCCCGCTCAAAACATCCCCGCCGGTCAGGATATAGGCCAGCTTCCCGGCGATGAATTCGTCGTATTCCGAAATGTACCCCCCTTGCCGCATGGTGTTAGCCATGTATTTAATGGCTGCCCGTCCGCCATCCCCGGCCACTGGAATCAACCTGGGTCTCGGGGGTTTGAACCCTTCCATAACCATGGCCAGAACCATCTGCTTTGCATCGTAGAGCAGATGATCCACATTGGCCGAAACCTTATCGGTGGGCCGCAGGAATCCCAGCTTTCGGGCCTCCTCGGCGCTGGTGGAGACTTTGGCCATGGCGATGTTCTCGAAGGCTTTCCGCAAGAAAGGAAGGAGGTCGGGAGTTACCCCATCGGGAATTCCCTCGATGCATCGAATATAGACCTCTTTATTCCCGGCAGCCCCCGGCAGGAGCCCCACGCCGATCTCCACCTGCCCCATGTAAGTCTCCAGGGCAGCCACGATGCGGTGGCTGGATAAGCAGACTTCGCAACCCCCGCCCAGAGCCATGCCATGGGGAGCGGCCACGATGGGCTTCTCGAAATATTTCATGGTCATGGTAGCATCCTGTAAGGCTTTGACCGCAGCCTCGATGCCTGTCCAGTTGGATTTGACAATCTCTCCGACGAGCATTAGCAAATTGGCCCCTACGGAAAACCTCTCCGCATGGTTTCCGATGACCATTCCCACGAAGTCTTTCTCCACCACCTTCAGGGACTCGTGGATCATCTCGATAATCTCCTGGCCGATGGCATTCATGAAGGTGTGGAACTCCAGGCAGGCCACGCCATCCCCCATATCGATCAGGCTGGCGCCGGCGTTGGATTTGACGAGTTTCTTGCGTTCCTTGAGCGCGGGCAGGAGGATGATCTGCGGCTTCTCGGCCACTTTCTTGTACCTTCCCGTTTTCAGGTCGAAGAAAGAGACCTGGCCGTTTTTCCTCACGTAGAAGGTTTTTTTCTTTTTGGCCAAGAGGGCCTTCACCAGAGGGGGGAGGGCTTTGCCTTCTTTTTTCATCCGGGCCACCGACTCTTCAACTCCGATGGCATCCCAGGTCTCGAAGGGCCCCAACTCCCAGTTGAAACCCCACTTCATGGCATTGTCTATGTTGTAGATATCATCGGCGATCTCCGGGATTCTCCTGGCCGCATAAAGCAGGGACTCGCTGACGACTTTCCAGGCGAACTGGCCGGCGCGGTCCTCGGCGTAGACCAGGGCCCTGATCTTATTCGCAGCCCCGGAAGCTGCTTTGGCGGCGTCCAGCGAGGGATACTTAACCTTCTGGGAAGGATGGTATTCCAGGGTCTTGTAATCCAGCGCCAGGGTTTCTCTCCCTTCCGCCGACGTCACTCTCTTGTAGAAGCCCTGCCCCGTTTTATCTCCCAGCCAGTTCTTCTCGATCATCTCCTGGATGAAATCCGGGATTCGAAAGGTTTCCCGCATTTCGTCCTTGGGGGCGTTCTGGTAAAGGTTTTTGGCCACATGGGCGAAGGTGTCCAGCCCGACCATATCGGTGGTCCGGAACGAAGCGCTGCCCGGCCGGCCCATGGCGGGCCCGGTGATCGTGTCCACTTCCTCGATGGAATAGCCATCTTCAACCATGGTTTTGACCAAGTAAAGCATGCCGAAGATGCCCACCCGGTTGGCGATGAAGTTCGGGGTGTCCTTGGCGTAGACAATCCCTTTTCCCAGCACCCGTTCCCCGAAATCGGCCATGAACTTGACCACCTCGGGTAAGGTTTCCGGAAGAGGAATGATCTCCAAAAGCCTCATGTAGCGCGGCGGATTAAAGAAGTGGGTTCCCAGAAAATGCTGTTTAAACTCCAGATCCATGCCCGCGCATATATCCTTGATCGGGATTCCTGAAGTGTTTGAGCTGACGATGGTCCCGGGTTTGAGGACTCCCGCAACTTTTTTGAACAGGTCCTGTTTGATCTTCAGATTTTCGACGACTACTTCGATAATCCAGTCCACTTCAGCCAGGCGGGAAAGATGGTCTTCAAAATTCCCCACCTCGATCAAGCTGGCCAACTCGGGAACGGCCAAGGCCGCAGGGCGCGCCCTGAGCAAGTTCTGCTTTCCCGTGGCGGCGAAGCGGTTGCGCACCGCCGGATGCTGGAGGTTGAGGCCTTTCTTCTCTTCATCCGGCGTCAATTTGTTTGGAACGATATCCAGCATGATGGAAGGAATACCCACATTCGCCAGGTGGGCGGCGATGGTTGCTCCCATCACGCCAGCTCCCAGCACGGCTACTTTCTTGATTTTCTTTTCCATTTCTCCTCCATTCCGAAAAGTCAACGGTCCGACTCTTCCAGTCTCCCCCAACTTCTTTGACGTTCAGGAAAATTTTTGACCCGGGCTGATTTTGTCCCGATCTTCATTGGCCGCCGCTCCTGCCAAATCCTTCCGGTCTTCTGACCACCTCCTCATTCGGCGTCAGCCTGCATTTTCAATCAGCTTCTTACATACCTCAATGGATTTCTGCAAGTCTTTCTCGGGAATTCCTCGTGTCAGGTGTTGGTAGGCCCATTTGGCCACTTGATCTAATTTCTCCTCTAATTCCTTTCCCCTGATTGTAAGGCATATTTTATAGGCCCTCCGGTCCGTGGGATGATCTTCCCGTCGTACCAGGCCAGCCGCTTCCATGCGGTCAATCAGGCTGGTCATAGTGGATTTCTCCAGCTGGGCTTTTTCTCCAAGATCGCTGATGCTCAAGCCGTCGTTTTCCCACAGAGCCTGGATGACAGCGAAGTAAGCCACAGAGATGTCCCCAAGGTTGTTCTCCCTGAGCATACGATTCACAAAATTATTCATGGCCCAGGTAGCCCGCGAAAGAAGAAACCCCATCTGATATTCCATCTTCATCGGTTCGCCCTATCCTGCTAAAAATTTTCGGTGCCTTTAGAAAATTGTAAATTGGCAAAAAGTTCGATGGCATACTATATGACTTAAAACTATATGTCAAGCTAATTATTTGAGATCTCTGAAAAACTAACTTTTATGTCCCTCCCGCGAAAGCGGGAGTCCAGAAAGGCCGTGAAAATACTGGATTCCTGCTTTCGCAGGAATGACGAAAGAATACCTGGTAGGCCTTTTTTAGAGATCTCTATTTTCCGGTCGGCAAATTAGGGATTTACGGCGAGCGTAAGGGTGGCCGCCCTCAATGAGGGTGGAGGATGGGTCAGTTGTTCTTCGCTTGAGATAGAGAAATGAGCTTCTCCTGAAGGGATAGACCCCATTCCGTGCGCTCTGCTTGCAAGGATTTTTGAATAGAGGTTAGAGCTCGTTTCCAGCAGCGCCGAGCCGGGCCTTCCTGTCGCATCGTCTGCAAGATAAGCCCCATCTTCAGCTCATTGTCGGCCATCAGGAGGTTAGGGAAGAAAAGGATATGGGTGTCTTCGAAGAGCGTGTATTCGGCGCTATCCTGGTCTATATACCGCAGGAGAGTGAAGAAAGAATCGTTAGAGGAGCGGTATAACTTCAGGGCTTCCGGGTAGGCTTTTTCCTGGAAAAGTTTCTCCGCTTTGGCCTTCTGCTGCACTCCCCGACGATAAAAATCCCGTAGCTCTTTGGCATCTTCCAGCATTATCTCCAGCCCTTCATTTTGCTCGAAAACTGCCTCCAGGTTGGCCTCTTTCAAAGGGATCAGGCGTTGGTTCCCAGTAGGGGAAGGAGTACCCAGGCAGCCCTGGAAGGCCAGAAAAGCAAATATCAAAAAAAGGGCACCTAATTTCCCTTTCATCTCATCCTTCCCTGAGCAACACCTCTATAACGCTTAAGGCCTCGGGGCCGGTCCAATCTACAAAACCCACGGCTCGATAGCGCATTATCCCCTGGCGATCGATCAGGTAGCTTGTTGGATGAGCCCAGACCCCGAAGAGCCGTCCGACTTTTCCGTTCTTGTCCAGGAGAACAGGGACATTCACTGGATTCTTTTCCAGAAATTTTACGATGGTTTCAAGGCTTTCTTTGGTATCAATGCGGAATAAAATTAACCCTTTGGCCTTGTACTGGGTAAACAATTTCTCAAAGGAAGGACCCTCCTTCCAGCAATTGGGTCACCAGGTGGCCCAGAAGTTAATAAGGATAACCTGCCCGCGGTGGTCCCGTAAATTTACCCTCTTACCCTGGAGGTCTTCCAGGGAGAACTCTGGAGCCTGTAAGGGTTTGGCATAGGAATGGAAAATGCTCCGGGCGGCTTCGCTCTGATTCGGCAGCAAATCAGGGCCTTGCGTCCCCAAAATCCCCGCCCAAATTAAAGCCATCAACAATTTAAGCGTCATCCTCCATCTCATCTTCGTATCTTCGCTCCCGTTCTCGCTTCCCGCTTTTCCCTATTGAGATTTATAACACAGGCTATTTTAGCTCACAAGCTTTTTCCCGGGGATTTTAGCTTTCTCAACCTTTTTTCCTTCTGGACCGGAAAAAATGGCCTGAACGCCCTAATTTTCCGTCCTCCAAAATGAAGAGCGGCCACCCTTAATTTTTCCCTTGACTAAAAAAGCGACTTTTGTTACCTTAACCGTAAAAAGGGGGGGAAAGCAATTTTTCTTATCCTTCAGCAGTTTATGCAACGAAGGGGAATTTTTCGGACGTTTTTGGTTTATACTAAAAGACATCTGCCAAAAGAAAGGAGGTGAAGGGGAGTGAAGAAGTGGATCAGCATGGTTTTGGCATTAGTGGTCTTGGCGGCATTTTCCTTCGGCTGCGCTGGATTCGCGGCTAAAGACAGTAAAGTGAAATGCCCGAAGTGCGGAGCAGTTTTCACCATTGATGAAGGGATTAAGTCCATGGGGTACTAAGGAATTAGCGCCCCCCGACCCTTCATGGGCTAAGGTGTCAATCCCCAAAGTATGAATGCAAAATGTCCGGGGGAAGGACAAGGATCCTTCCCCTATTTTTTTCTCCAGAGCCTTTTTTTTGTCCTCGCTCTCGGCCTTTACCTCCTTCCTCTTCCAGCGACCGCCCAGAGAGCTGAAAGGGACAGGCTTTCCCAATTCGACCGATTGGCGGAACAAGCCACTCTGCTGAACCAGCGCGGCCAACATGATAAAGTCATCACCCTCCTTGAGCCTCATAAGGGAGATCAGAAGAACGACAGTGCCCTTTTCTTCAATGAGTTGGGAATTGCCTATCGTCAAAAAGGAAGACTCTCCGAGTCGATCGCGGCATATCGGGAAGCCCTTGCCCGGGACCCCGAAAATCCCGTAATCATGAACAACCTGGGGTTTGCTTTTTTTTTGAATAAGGAATACCCCAAAGCCATCGAACAATTCCAAAAAGTTCTGCGATCAAATCCTCACTTCAAAGAAGCCCATTCCAATCTGGGTCTGGCCTACTACCAATTGCAAGAATACCGGAAGGCTCTGCATGAGCTGGAGATCGTTCTGAAATTGGACCCGCAGCACAAGGGGGCTAAAAAGCTTCGGGATGAAATCCTGAAAAGGTTAAAGGAACAAAAGTAATTCGTAAAGAATATGCTATGCCCTGTTCAGATTGAGTAAATGAACAAAATTCCTTTTAAAATTCTAGCCTTTCCCGATTAACTCTAACCCTGGTATCCCCAAGCGGCGGTCTGGCTGCAGAAGAGTGAACCGGAAGATCCTGCACATCGACATGGATGCTTTCTATGCTGCCGTGGAGCAGCATGATAATCCTTCCCTCCGGGGGAAACCAGTGATCGTGGGTGGAGACGCGGAGAAAAGAGGGGTAGTTTCCGCTGCTTCCTATGAAGCCCGGCCCTATGGGGTCCACTCGGCGATGCCCATCTCGCAGGCCAAAAGGCTCTGCCCCCAGGGAATCTTTCTTCCCGTTCGCCTGGGCCGCTATCAGGAAGTATCGGAGCAGATTTCTGAGATTCTGAGAATGTATACTCCGCTCGTCGAGCCCCTTTCCTTGGATGAATCCTTTCTGGATGTCACGGGGAGCGAAAAACTTTTTGGGCCCGCATTAAAGATCGCCAAAGAAATAAAGAAGAGAATTTTCGAATCCACTGGGCTCACAGCCTCCGCGGGAATCGCCCCAAATAAATTTCTCGCCAAGATCGCCTCCGACCTCAAGAAACCCGATGGACTCGTAGAAATCAAGCCCGAAGAAGTGCAGGATTTTCTGCGAAACCTGCCCATCTCAAAACTATGGGGTGTCGGTAAGGCTACAGAAGAAACTTTAAAAGGGATGGGCATATGCCGCGTCGGGCAACTGGCGGCCTATCCTATGGAAGCAATCGAGCGCCAGCTGGGAAAGTTTGGCCGGGAGCTCGTCGCCTTGGCCAGAGGGGAAGATGATCGGCCGGTAGTCCCCGAGGCGGAAGCCAAGTCGATCAGCCAGGAAGAAACCTTCACCCCAGACCTCTGGGAACTGGGAACGATGAAAAAAGTGCTCTTGGAACAATCCGAACGAGTCGCCTGGGATCTCCGGAAGCAAAGGCTGAAGGGACGCACCGTTCAGTTGAAGGTCCGTTATCCAGATTTTAGTCTGGTGACCCGGAGTACCACTTTGCCCTCTCCGACGGATCAGGCGATAGAAATATATCAGGCGGCTCTTAAGCTGCTGGAGCGAACTGAGGCCTTGCCCAGAAAAACCAGACTGCTCGGCGTGGGCGTCTCCAACCTGCGACCCCGCGACGAACCCGAGCAACTTTCTCTCTTCCATTCCCACCGATTGAAGGTCGAACGATCCACAGAAGCTGTGGACCGAATCCGCGATAAATTTGGGCCCCAGGCCATCAAAAGGGCTTCGCTTGCAGAGAAAAAATAAAGAGATCGGAGGATGGGGAGCGCATTTTTCCCCGATTAAAGCTCTGCGGCAAAGCGCTCTTGGAGGAATTCGTAAATTTTCTCGCCGATTCGTAGACCCAGGTCGATGAACTCCGGGCCGTAGGTCTTTCCCGTATCTGTGCGGAAGGTGCCTTTGATCCCGGCGATCCCCTTCATCCCCTTGGGAAACCGGCGAATCAGACGCCCGATGGGGGCCTGCGAGAAGCGCAGCATCTGCCAGAGGGTGAAGGTAAAATTGTCTGGACCCCAGCGGAATTTGTCAGAATCGTAGAGCGCATCGCTAATGATTTGCCCCATGGCGGAATCAATTCTTTTGGGTTCGACGAAGGCTTCGTGATTGGCGATCGCCTCCACGATATATCTTCCATTTTCAGGAGAGATGGAAAAATCTTCCAGGATTTTCTCTGCGACCGAAGCGCTGGCCTGCGCATGATTTTTTTCACCCCGCCGCAGGTCGTGCAGGAGGCCCGCAATCTGGACCAGCACGCCCGCTTCATACCTGGCAGAATCTCCCAGCGAAAGCTTGCCCCCTTCGATATAAACCAAGGCCCCGGCTTCTATCGCCACTTTTTCCGCATGATCCAGGCCATGTCCAAAGTTGTCCGGTAGCTCATGAAGGATAATTTGCCGGCATCTCCAGACCTGTTCGTCCTCGGCGAAAACGGAGCGAGAAAGATTGAGCCATTCCGCGCAGCAGTCATAGAAGCGGGGCGGTGGAAAAGAGGCGGCGATTCTGCAGGAGGCCTCGATCATCTCCTGATAAATATCCTGCATCCCGCCTCCTGGGGAATCAAGTGGCCCGTTCGACTTTGATATCGACCGTGACCTGAGAAGGTTGGCCGGGCCCCACATGAACCCGGGGAGATTCTATATCCAACCCGACAGAAATCTTTTTATTCTCGCGTATGGAAGACAGGTCCACAGGCTCAGTTGAAATTTCTCGAACTTTCGCCAGGACGCCTTCCGGGCCCTGGAGCACGACGAAGGGGGGCTCGACCCAGACCGTTTTCAGGCGCAAGGTTTTGGGAAGCTTCCCGACGAGTTGGGCCTTGACCTGGACGGAACGGGTCTTCACATTTTCCAGCCATATGCGCACCGAGGAAGGGCTGAGCTTGGTAATCTCTGTCCCCGTTGGGGCCTGGATATTTTCCGGGGTCAGCCGGATATAGTTTAGACCGTGCATGGCCTGGGAAAGGTCCACATAGGCCCGAATCTGATCTGGAGAGATGCGGGAGATCATCCCCCGCGGCGCGCGGATGCCGACTTCCACGCGATTCACCAGATCACCCGCAATTTCCATGTTCCCGGGCATGTTGCGATACTCCAAGGGCACTGTCAACCACATTTCCGCTCTTTGCTGTCCCCCGATGAACCCCCAGAGCACAAGCACGACGATGAAAGAGACGACCTTGGGGACCAGGTTCGCCGTCAGGGCCGCCTGCCAACGTCCTCTGGTCCGCTCTGGTTTGAGCAGCATGGATTCCAACTGCCCTTGGAGATCTTCGGGGGTGGCCTTCGGGCTGACCGCTCCCCCTACGGCTAATAAAACTTCCCCCCGTTCTTCGGAAACGATGAGAGAGAGCGCATCGCATCGCTCGCTGATGCCGATTCCCGCCCGATGTCGGCTTCCATAATTCCGGGGCAAGCTGGGGTTGTCCGAAAGCGGCAGGTAGCAGCCCATGGAGACGATCCGCCCTTCATGAATGATCACCGCGCCATCATGGGCTGGAGAATGCGGCAGGAAGATGCTGGAAAGAACCTCGTAGCTCACCCGGCCATCTAAGGGGATCCCTCCTTTGAGATGATCCTCCAGGATATCCGTCCTCTGAAAGACGATGAGGGCCCCGATGCGTTTCTGGGCCAACTCGAAGACGGCCCGCACGATCTCATCGATGACCAATCGGTCGAGAGCCTCCGGACGGCCCAGAAAGAAGCGCAACGGGCTCATCCGCTCCAGCACCTGGCGGATTTCCGACTGAAAGATGACGACCGCAATCACTAAAATGATCGCCCATAGATACTGCAAAATCCAGGTCGTAATGAAAAGCCCGGACCAGCGGGCCAGCAGGTAAAGGAAGCCCAAACCGGCCAGGGCAATCAAGATGCGCAAGGCGCGGGTTCCCTGGATCCATACATACAGGCGGTAAAGGATAAAGGTAATCAGGAAGATATCAACGACATCCTGCCACCGGATACTGGAAAGAGCTTCCACCCAATAAGAAATGGCCCTTCCTCCTCGAGAAACGCTTCTAATTTTTTATGATATTACAAAGGGAACCGGAAATCCACTCTATGGATTTGTTATCGTCTGTCCTTCTTAGAATCTTGAGCCCAGGCAAGGGCTGATCAGAGATAACAGGGATGTGGCGATTCTATAAAAGGCGGAGGACCTTGCGAACAACTTCCTCAGGGTCGCGTCCCAGGACTCGAACCATGGGTTCTTTGCCCACATCCCCCCGGTCGAATATGATATCGGGGATCTTTTTTGATTTTTGCAAAACCTGATGCACGCCCCAAGAAAGGGAAGAGCCTTCCTTTCGTTTCACCCCGGCCGGTTCTGCCTTCCGATCGAAATGACCCATGAAGAGACGAACTTTCCTGGCCCGGATTAGAAGTTCTTCCGTGAATCGCAGGTTCATGGCCGCGCGCATCCCGGGATCATGGGCCATGGCCGTAAGAATAATCCTGGCGATGTGCTGCGAGGCTCCAAACTCTGGGTCCGCAACCTTGATAATCTCCTTTCCCAGGCGCACGAATCTGCCGGGAAAAGCGGCTACGTCTTCCACCCCTCGGGCATACGGAAGGGCGTATCCCAGATTAGACTGCACCTCCGGGAATAGGTGTCCAACCCTCTTTTCCCGCAGTTTTTGAAAAGCCGTCTTTAATCTCTGGATCACTTCATACCGCTCGATTTCCCTCGCAGCCGGGGCATAGGGATTGACCGGACCTTGCCCTCGGCCCAGGGGCAAGGAGAATTGGATGGCCGAGGTGATAAATGCTTTGGCTTTCTCCACAGCCTCCAATGCCGAATTTCCTTTGGCCAATTCCACGGCAATGGCCGCGGAGATCGTGCAACCGGTTCCGTGGGTATGAGGAGTGGATATGCGCTCGGCCGCCAGTTCGTAAAACTTGCGCCCATCGAAGAATAAATCTATCGGGTCCCCCGATAGATGCCCGCCCTTGATGAGTACATTCCTGGCTCCCATCTTATGGATCTGTACCGCGGCCTTCCGCATGCCTTGCAAATTTCTGATCTTTTTTCCGGTCAAAACTTCACTTTCCAGAAGGTTGGGGGTGATCACCTGAGCGAGCGGCAGGAGCTCTCTCTTCAGAGCTTCTTCGGCCGCCAGAGAAAGGAGCCTGGCTCCACTTTTGGCAACCATCACCGGGTCTACGACTATTCTGAAGAGGCGATACTTGCGGGCGACCTGGCAAACAGCTCGGACGATGGCGGAGTTGCCGAGCATTCCCGTCTTCATGGCATCGGCACCGATGTCCGAGAGGACCGCTTCCATCTGCTGCGCCACGAAATCTGCTGGCACCTCGTGGATTCCTTCCACCCCCAAGGTATTCTGGGCAGTCAGCGCGGTCAAAGCGCTCATCCCGAACCCTCCCAGGAGGGCGATCGTTTTCAAATCCGCCTGGACCCCAGCTCCCCCCCCAGAATCAGACCCGGCCACAGTTAAAACACGGGGCATCATTTGGAAATTCCTCCCCCGGAACCCCTGCCCACTCCTTGACGATCTGGGTTTTCCCACTCCAGAAGATTTTGCCCGTTTAATCCTTCTATCGATTGTAACCCAATGCCGTCGAGTGCCAATTAATACCTTTCTGTTGCC
>CAYQWO010000048.1:12242-13321 GCA_964421095.1 uncultured Syntrophaceae bacterium | reverse complement strand
GGTCGGAATGGTATCGGGAGGGGCGGGTTCCCCTGCATACGCTGCGGGCGGGCATTGATTACGGCTTTTCCGAAGCCCGAACCACTTACGGGGCCATCGGTGTTAAAGTGTGGATTTACAGAGGCGATGTTCTCCCCGATGTCCGGGGGCGGAAAGAGACAACCTCCTAAGGAGTCAATGAGGATATGCTGGCACCCAAGAAAGTTAAATATCGCAGGCAGCAAAAAGGAAGGCGGAAGGGGACTGCCTCCAGGGGAAATAGTCTCAGCTTCGGGGATTACGCTCTGCAGGCGACCGAATGTGGTTGGCTGACCACCCGGCAGATCGAGGCTGCCCGCGTGGCCATGACCCGCCATATCAAGCGCGGGGGCAAGATCTGGATTCGCATTTTCCCTGACAAACCCATAACCAAGAAGCCAGCGGAGACGCGAATGGGCAAGGGCAAAGGGGCGCCGGAGGATTGGGTGGCCGTGATCAAACCGGGAAGGGTCCTGTACGAAATGGAAGGGGTAACGCGCGACACAGCTCTGCAGGCTTTTCGTCTGGCGGCGCACAAGCTGCCCATGGCCACAAAATTCATCGCCCGGGAGGAAGAAGCGAGTGAAAGCGCGGGAACTTAGGGATTTGAGCGAGGCGGAGCTTCGGCAAAAAGAGCAGGATTTTACGGGAGAGCTATTCAACTTGAAATTCCAGCACGCCACTGGGCAGCTGGAGAACACGGAGCGGCTGGTTCAGGTACGCAGAGATTTAGCCAGAGTGAAAACCATTCTTCGGGAAAAGATCGTGGCCCAGGCGAAGGCCAAATGAGGGAAAGAGAATAATGGGGAGGGGGATCCGCAAGACGATGGTGGGGGAAGTGGTGAGTAATCGCATGGACAAAACGGTCGTAGTCCTGGTCGAACGATTGGTCAAACACCCCTTGTATCAAAAGTACATTCGCAAGAAGGCCCGCTACAAGGCGCATGATGAAAAAAACGAGTGCCATCCGGGCGACCGGGTCCTCCTGATGGAGACCCGCCCCTTGAGTAGGGAAAAACGCTGGCGGGTGAAGGAAATCCTGGAAAAGGCGCATTAATATT
>CAYQWO010000048.1:10858-12142 GCA_964421095.1 uncultured Syntrophaceae bacterium | reverse complement strand
AGAGCATGGCGGTAGTGAGAAAAAGAAAATTGAGATCAGGGTATAGTCATGGTTCAGATGCAGACATTATTAGAAGTTGCGGATAATTCCGGGGCCAAGAAACTCTCCTGCATCAAAGTTTTGGGAGGGACCAAGCGGAAATATGCCAGCCTGGGCGATGTCATCGTTGTGTCCGTAAAGGAAGCCATTCCCAACTCCAAGGTGAAGAAAGGCGATGTAATGCGGGCGGTCATCGTGCGCACCGTCAAAGAAGTCCGGCGGGTGGATGGTAGCTATATTAAGTTCGACGACAACTCCGCGGTTTTGATTAACCCTCAAAATGATCCAGTTGGAACGCGCATCTTCGGGCCGGTGGCGCGCGAGCTGCGGGCGAAAAAATTCATGAAAATTATTTCCCTGGCTCCAGAAGTCCTTTGAAAAAGGGGCCAAGGCCGGTGAGGCTTTCGATGGAATTGATCAAGTTTCATATCCGGAAAAACGACATGGTGCAAGTCATTGCCGGTAAGGAAAAGGGCAAGACCGGCAAGGTTCTTAAGGTTCTGATCAAGAAAAATCGGGTGGTGGTGGAGAAGGTAAACTTCATCAAGCGCCACACCCGCCCCAGCGGCAAGACTCGCCAAGGGGGGATTCTCCAGAAGGAGGCCCCCATTCACATCTCCAATCTCCTGCTGGTATGCCCGAAATGCAACCGGGGTGTGCGCATGGGAAAAAGGGTATTGGAGGATGGCAAGAAGGCCCTGGTGTGCAAAAAATGCGGCGAGCTGATTGAAAGATCGTAAGAAGGTTAGCCCCGATGAGCCGGTTGAGACAGATTTACCAAAAGGATGTCGTTCCCCAGCTGATTAAAACCTTTAGGTACAAGAACGCCATGCAGGTCCCGCGGCTGTGGAAGATCACCCTAAACATGGGGTTGGGAGAAGCGGTGCAGAATATCAAAATTCTGGACTCGGCCGTGGAAGAGCTCTCCCTCATCTCTGGCCAGAAAGCGGTCATTACCAAGGCCAAACGCTCTATCGCGGCCTACAAGCTTCGGGAGGGCATGCCGATTGGGGTAATGGTCACCCTGCGCCGCAATCGGATGCTCGACTTTTTTGATAAATTGGTGAATGTGGCCCTGCCGCGAGTGAGAGATTTTCGCGGGGTCTCGGGGAAAGCTTTTGACGGGCGGGGGAACTATTCTCTGGGAATTCGGGAACAGATCATATTCCCCGAGATTAATTTGGACAAGATTGACAAAGTCAAAGGGCTGAATGTTTCCATCGTTACGACGGCCAAGACAGATGA
>CAYQWO010000048.1:5183-10758 GCA_964421095.1 uncultured Syntrophaceae bacterium | reverse complement strand
AGAAAGGATGGGTTGTGGCGCGAACTGCCTTGATCGTAAAAGCCAAGCGAAATGCCAAGTTCAAAGTGAGAACGTATCACCGCTGCCCGATTTGCGGGCGGGCCAGGGGGTATTACCGGAAGTTCGACCTGTGCCGGATCTGTTTTCGCAATCTGGCCTCCAGGGGAGAGATTCCGGGTGTCATCAAGTCCAGTTGGTAGAACACTTTAGTCTGGGAGGAAAGAAGAAATGGGGATGACCGACCCCTTAGCCGATATGCTTACTCGCCTGCGGAATGCTAATAAGGCGAAACATGAGAAAGTGGATATGCCGGCTTCAAACCTTAAGGTTCAGGTGGCCCGGATTCTCAAAGACGAGGGCTATCTCAAGAACTACAAAGTGATCAAGGATGGAAAGCAAGGCATCTTGAGGATTTACCTGAAGTACGAAGGAGAAACCAAAAAGCGGGTCCTGGAAGGATTAAGAATTATCAGCCGGCCAGGATTACGCCGGTACGTGCATAAGGCGGAAATTCCCCCTGTGCTCAAGGGCCTCGGGCTTTCGATTCTTTCTACCTCCAAGGGAATCGTCACGGATAAAGAGGCGCGCAAGCTGAACGTGGGCGGCGAGTTACTCTGTTCTGTCTGGTAGGATTTTTAGGGAGACCGTTATGTCGCGAATCGGAAAGAGGCCCATTCCAATTCCCCCAGGGGTGAAAGTGGTTTGGGAATTCCCTTTCATCAAAGTTGCCGGCCCCAAGGGGAATCTGAGTCAAAAGGTTGATGGAGGAGTGACCGTAACCGTGGAAAAAGACAGGGTGTTCGTTTACCCTCCGGAGGACCCCAAATGGGGAAAGGCCCTACAAGGCCTGACCCGCACCCTGATCGCCAATATGGTGAAAGGGGTGAGCCAAGGATTCGAAAGAGTGCTGGAAATCAATGGCGTAGGCTACCGGGCGGAGTCGCAGGGGAATGTCCTGAATTTTAACTTGGGGTATTCCCATCCCATTCGCTTTCCCCTCCCCGAAGGAATTAAGGCGGAGGTGGAGCGCCAGACTCGCATTACGCTGCGGGGGGTAGACAAACATCTGTTGGGGCTCACGGCGGCAAAAATTCGTAGCCTCCGTCCGCCAGAGCCCTACGGAGGGAAGGGCATTAAATATGCGGAAGAGGTCATCCGCCGCAAGGCCGGGAAGACAGCGGTGGGTTAGAATATTCTAAGGGACGCAGATGAACGCAGATTTTCAGGATATGAAATACCAAAGACAAAAAGAATCGTATTTCTTTAAAGCGAAAAAGATTTTTCTGTATATATCTGCGTAAATCTGCGTCCGATCGAATAAGAAGAGAGAAAAGAGACGTGTTAAGAAAAGAAAAAGAGCTCGCGCGCAAGCGGAGGAAGAAACGGGTGAGCGATAAGGTGCGGGGTATGCCGGAACGTCCCCGGCTATGCGTCTTCAAAAGCTCCCGGCATATCTATGCCCAGCTGATCGATGATTCCAGGGGACACACCCTGGCCGCAGCCTCTACGCTGGATTCGGAGTTGCGGCAGGGAGAGGGAGTCAAAGGAAAGATCAAAGCAGCCAGGAAGGTCGGCACTCTCATTGCCGAGAGAGCCATGGCCCAGCAGGTGCAAAAGGTCGTCTTCGATCGGAATGGTTTTATGTACCATGGCCGAGTCAAGGCCCTGGCTGAGGGGGCGCGGGATAAAGGTTTAGATTTCTAAAAAGCGTTCAAGAGCGGCCAGCTTTCAGCCAAAAAAATCCCATCCAGGCTTTTTGCTGACCGCTGATTGCTGATAGCTGGAAAAGGGGAGGCATAATTGGCGCAGATCAACCCAGAAGAGCTTGAACTCGTCGACCGAGTGGCCCATATCAACCGGGTGGCCAAAGTTGTCAAGGGTGGAAGGCGGTTCAGTTTTAGCGCCCTGGTCGTCGTGGGCAACGGGAAAGGAATCGTGGGGTTTGGTTTGGGAAAAGCAAATGAAGTTCCGGAAGCGATCCGCAAAGGGATTGACCAGGCCAAAAAGAGCCTCATCGAAGTTCCCTTGATCCAGGGAACCATTCCTTACGAGGTGGTGGGCCGATTTGGGGCGGCGCGGGTTCTGCTCAAACCCGCCTCCGAGGGAACGGGCGTCATTGCCGGAGGGGCTGTGAGAGCGGTCGTGGAATCAGCCGGGATCGTGAATATCTTAACCAAATGCCTTGGCTCTCGCAACCCGCACAACGTGATTAAAGCAACCCTGGAGGGCCTACGGCAGCTGAATACCTCGGAAACGATCGCCAGCAAACGGGGTAAGGCAGTCGCCGAAATCCTTTAACAGTCCGGCGGGCTGGTCTTCTGGGTGCGGAAAGGATCTCAAACCTCCCTCGAGGAATGGAGGCATGGAAGATAGAATGATCCAAGTTACTTTGGTGCGGAGCGGCCACAAACGGCCGGAAACCCAGCGTCGCACCCTGCGGGGACTGGGATTGACCAAGATGCATCGGACCGTAGAGCTCAAGGATACACCGGCCATCCGAGGAATGATCCGGAAGGTTTCTCATCTGGTGAAAGTTGTTGAGGGGTAGGGGAGGGATATGAAGTTGAGTGAGTTAAAGGCCCCGGAAGGGGCGAGGAAAAAAAGGAAGCGGATCGGTCGGGGGGAAGGCTCGGGGCACGGAGGAACATCGACCAAAGGACATAAAGGGTATAAAGCCCGGTCCGGAGGAAAAGTTCCCCCTGGCTATGAAGGGGGGCAGATGCCCCTGCAACGCCGCCTCCCCAAGCGAGGATTCAAAAATCCGTTTCGCAAGGAGTATAATATTATTAACGTGAGGGACCTGGCTCGCTTCCCGGCCGGAACGGTCGTAGATTTGGCTACTCTGAAAGCTACGGGCCTGGTGAAACGGGATTATTTAGGCGTGAAAGTGCTGGGGGAGGGAACGCTCTCCCATCCTTTGACGGTGCAAGCCCATCATTACAGCCTGACAGCCAAGAGTAAGATTGAGGCGGTTGGAGGAAAGGCGGAGGTTATCTAAGGTTTGTTCCAAGGATTCCAAAACATTCCAAAAATTCCGGAACTGAAGCGGCGGATCACGATCACCCTTCTGCTCCTGGCGGTCTATCGCATCGGGGTACACATCCCCACCCCAGGCATTGATGCGGCAGCGCTGGCTGCTTTCTTTGCCCAGGCCAAAGGGACTCTTTTCAGCTTTATCGACATGTTTTCTGGAGGGGCCTTCGAGCGCCTGTCGGTCTTCGCTCTGGGAATCATGCCCTATATCAGCTCCTCCATCATTCTGCAGCTTCTGACCGTGGTGGTGCCGCACCTGGAGCGGCTCTCCAAGGAAGGAGAAGCGGGGCGGAAAAAGATCACGCAGTACACCCGCTACGGAACCGTGCTTCTCAGCCTCATCCAGGGATTTGGGATCAGCGTGGGACTTGAGCGCATGACCGGCCCCGGGGGGGAGTTGGTCGTATTGGATCCCGGTTGGTCGTTCCGCTTGATGACCATGATTACTCTGACGGCCGGGACCGCTTTCATCATGTGGCTGGGGGAACAGATCACGGAGCGGGGCATCGGCAATGGAATTTCCCTGATTATTTTCGCCGGCATCGTGGCCCGCATGCCCATTGCCATCACAAACAGTATCCGTTTGATTCGCACCGGAGAACTGGGGATCATCATCACCATTATCCTGATCGCTCTTATGGTGGCGGTAGTCGGGGCGATCATCTACGTAGAACGCGGGCAACGTCGCATCCCGGTGCAGTACGCCAAGCGCATCGTCGGCCGGCGAATGTATGGAGGGCAGAGCACCCATCTGCCTTTGAAGGTCAACACGGCCGGAGTCATTCCCCCGATTTTTGCTTCGTCGATCATCATGTTTCCGGCCACCATTGCCAATTTTTATGAGCACCCCTGGATGAAGGCGATCGCCACCCAGCTGGCGCCCGGGTCGTTGGTGTATGAGCTGATCTACGTGGGCTTCATCTTTTTCTTTTGCTATTTTTACACCGCCGTCACTTTCAACCCCACGGACGTAGCCGACAACATGCGCAAGTACGGGGGTTATATTCCGGGGATCCGTCCCGGGAAGAAGACGGCCGAATTCGTGGACCGGGTGTTGACCCGGATCACTTTCAGCGGAGCCATTTATGTCTCCGCGGTCTGCGTCCTTCCTTCCGTCTTGATTACCAAATTCAATGTGCCTTTTTACTTCGGGGGGACGGCTTTGTTGATCGTCGTCGGAGTGGCTCTGGATACGGTGGGGCAGATCGAGTCGCATATGTTGATGCGCCACTATGAAGGGTTCATGAAGCAGGGGAGGATTAAGGGCAGAAGGTGAGAAGGGAGATGAATGGCCTGACTCCCATTCCAGAGTATGAGCGAATTATCTTGAAGTCTCCGCAGGAGATTGAAAAAATGCGGCGGAGCAACCTGATCGTGGCGGAAGTCCTGGAGGAGATCAAATTCGTGGCCCAGCCGGGAGTAACTACCGCAGAGTTGAACGCCGTGGCCGAGGAGTTGCTCGCCAAGCAAAAAGCTCGGTCAGCCTTCAAAGGGTACAACGGGTACCCGGCCGCGCTCTGCACTTCTGTCAATGAGGAAGTGGTCCACGGGATCCCCTCGGATCGGGTCCTCCGGGAAGGGGATATCCTGAGCCTCGATTTTGGCGCCATCTATGAGGATTATTATGGCGATGCGGCCACTACTTTAGCCGTGGGGCGCATCTCCGCAGAGGCCGAGCGGCTGATGCGAGTTGCCGAAGAGGCGCTCTATCTGGCGATTGACCAGGCCCGGCCCGAGAATCGCCTGCAAGATATCTCAGCGGCCATTCAGCGGCATGTTGAATCCCACGGCTTTTCCGTCGTTCGTGATTTTGTGGGGCATGGCATCGGCAAATACCTCCATGAGAAGCCCCAGGTTCCGAATTTCGGGGAACCGGGGCGAGGGATTCGCCTCAAGCCCGGGATGACTCTGGCCATTGAGCCCATGATCAATGCGGGCGGTTATGAGGTGATGATCTTGCAGGATGGTTGGACGGCGGTGACCAAGGATCGAAGCCTATCAGCTCATTTTGAACATTCCGTGGCGGTGACGGAAAATGGGCCGTATATTTTGAGCAAACTTTGAGGCAAGGAAAGGGCTGCCCCTGCCGGGGGAAAGCTATTTGGGTACCGGATAGAAGATGTCCAAGGAAGATACCATTGAGGTTACGGGAACAGTAGTGGAAACTCTCCCCAACGCGATGTTCCGGGTGGAGCTGGAAAATGGGCACCGCGTGCTGGCGCACATCTCGGGCAAGATGCGCATGCACTTCATCAAAATCTTGCCCGGAGACAAAGTGACGGTGGAGCTCTCTCCTTATGACCTCAACCGGGGAAGGATTATCTACCGGGCGAAATAAAGGAGGCCGTGAAAAATAAAAAGGAAAAGGATGAAGAAATGAAAGTTCGGGCTTCCGTGCGGCGGATTTGCGATAAGTGTAAAATCGTAAAACGGAAAGGTGTGGTCCGGGTAATCTGTCCGAACACCCGGCATAAGCAAAGACAAGGATGATAAACCAAATCCGAAGCTCGAAATCCGAAATCCGAAACCAGGAAGAACTTTC
>CAYQWO010000048.1:1336-5173 GCA_964421095.1 uncultured Syntrophaceae bacterium | reverse complement strand
AGGTTAGGGTGGCACGCATTGCAGGGATCGATCTTCCCCGGAATAAAAACGTGGAGATTGCTCTGACTTACATCCATGGCATTGGGCGGTCGACCGCCCGCAAGATTCTGCAGCAAGCCCAGGTTGATTTCTATCGAAAAACGGACCAGCTGACCGACGTTGAGGTGGCCAAGATTCGCGAGGTAATCGATCAAAGCAACTTGAAGATCGAAGGAGACCTGCGGCGGGAAGTTTCCACGAACATCAAACGACTGATGGACTTGGGAACCTACCGGGGTCTGCGACACCGGCGCTCTCTGCCGGTACGCGGCCAGCGCACGCACACCAATGCCCGCACCCGCAAGGGACCCCGGCGCCAGATCGGCGGGAGGAAGAAATAAGGAGGAGGAATGCCGCCAGCAAAGAGTTCAGGGGTTAAGAAGAAGGAAAGGCGCAGTGTTCAAAACGGGGTCGCCCATATTCAATCGACTTTTAACAATACGATCGTAACGATCACGGATGTGACCGGGAACGTCATTGCCTGGGCGAGCGCCGGTAGCGTAGGATTCAAGGGTTCACGCAAAAGCACACCCTTCGCGGCCCAACTGGCGGCCGAGCAGGCTGCCAAAAGGGCCATGGAGCAGGGGGTGCGCTCTATCGAAGTCTATGTCAAAGGGCCGGGCGCCGGGCGCGAGGCGGCCTTGCGTTCCCTGCAAGCCGCAGGATTCCGGGTGGACCTGATCCGGGATGTTACCCCGATCCCGCACAATGGCTGTCGCCCGCCCAAAAGACGGCGGGTGTAACCCCGGAAAGGGATCGATTTCCTAAAGGAGGTTTCGTTGGCAAGGTACATTGAATCCGCTTGCCGGCTATGCCGGCGGGAAAATATGAAGCTCTACCTGAAGGGGGAACGTTGCTATTCGGATAAATGCGCCTTCGAGCGCCGCAGTTATCCTCCGGGACAACATGGCCAGGGCCGGGCAAAATTTTCTAGCTACGGCGTACAGCTGCGGGAAAAACAGAAAGTCAAGCGGATGTACGGCCTGTTGGAGAAACAGTTTCGCAACTTCTTCGCCAAAGCGGAAAGAAAGAAAGGGATTACCGGAACAAATCTCCTCATTCTTTTGGAGAGGCGCTTGGATAACATGGTTTATCGTCTGGGGTTCGCGAACTCGCGAAATGAGGCCCGTCAACTGGTCCGTCACGGCCACTTTACGGTCAATGGGCAGAAGGTGAACATCCCTTCTTACTTGGTCGATGTGGGGGATGTGATCGAACTCCGGGAAAAGAGCCGCAAGAATGCCAAGATCGGGGAATCTTTGGAAGGAGTAGCTCGGCGGGGAGTTCCCTCCTGGCTGGAGCTGGACAAGGAGAATTACCGGGGACGGATCGTCGCTTTGCCTGGCCGCGAAGACCTGACCATGCCCATTCGAGAACAGCTGATCGTAGAGCTCTATTCTAAATAACCTTCGAGGATCCCAGTCGCATTATGGATCAAGGAGTCCCTATGTATCGAAATTGGATACCCCTTATCAAGCCCAAAGGCCTGGAAGTGGAGGAAGAGACTTTAACTCCCACCCATGGTCGTTTTCATGTGGAACCTTTGGAGCGCGGGTTTGGCATTACGATTGGCAATTGCTTGCGCCGGATTCTTCTTTCGTCCATCCAGGGAGCCGCCATCACTGCCGTGCGGATCAAGGGGGTTCTCCACGAATTTTCCACCATTCCCGGGGTGCGCGAGGACGTCACCGATATCATTCTCAACATCAAAGAGGTAATGGTTAAACTGCATGCGGACGGTCCGGAAACGCTGCGGCTGAAAGCCAGCAAGGCCGGAGTCGTGAAAGCGGCGGACATCCATCCCAATCCCAACGTGGAAATTTTGAACCCCGATCACCCGATCGCCACCCTTTCAGAAGATGGGGGGCTGGAAATAGAGATGGTCGTTAAGAACGGCAAAGGATATGTCCCCGCGGAACGGAATCGCGAGGAGGGACAGTCCATCGGAACCATTCCGATCGATGCTCTTTTTTCACCCATCCGCAAGGTAAACTACGCGGTCACCCATGCGCGGGTGGGTCAGATCACGGATTATGATCGACTCACCCTGGAGGTCTGGACGAATGGCAGTGTAGCTCCCGGGGATGCGGTCGGGTATGCCGCCAAAATCATGAAAGATCAGATGAATGTGTTCATTACCTTTGAAGAGGGAGAGGCCTTTCCCAAACCCCCGGAAGTTGAAGAGGCTTCCAAACTGAATGAGAATCTTTTTCGGAGCGTGGATGAACTCGAGCTTTCTGTACGCTCCGCCAACTGTCTGAAGAACGCCGACATTCGCTACATCGGGGATTTGGTGCAGAAAACCGAGGCCGAAATGCTCAAGACGAAAAACTTTGGCCGCAAGTCTCTGAATGAGATCAAAGAAATTCTTGCGGAAATGGGGTTGAGCTTGGGGATGAAGTTGGAGTCCTGGCCCCCTCCTGAATTAGAGAGAGCGAAAAAGGAAGCATAGAGAAGGAACGGCAAGATGCGCCATCGAATCGCCGGAAGAAAGTTGGGCCGGACGACGAGCCACCGTGTCGCCATGCTGCGCAATTTGGTCACCTCTCTGTTCGAGCATGAGAAATTAAAAACGACCGACGCCAAAGCGAAGGAACTGCGCCCTCTGGCCGAAAAATTAATCCGCCTGGGGAAACGGGGAGACCTGCATGCCCGGCGCCTGGTGGCGGCTGTGGTACGCAAGGCCGAGGTTGTGCGGAAGCTGTTTGATACGATAAGTCCCCGGTACCAGTCGCGAAATGGCGGGTACATTCGGGTGCTTAAAATGGGATACCGACCTGGAGATGGGGCCCCGGTCTCGATCGTAGAATTGATTTCCGAAGGCAAGGAAGTCAAAGCGATAAAAAAGCGCAAGGCTGGGAGGAGACGCCCGAAGAGGAAGGGGACTGAAGAAGGGAAGCCGGCGGCACCCGTTTCTGGTCCGTAAGGAAGAATGGGGAAGGAAGACAGAAGGGCAAGGCGTAGGTCTTGCCCTTTTTTATGGACAGATGATTGAAGTCCGCGATGTGACCTTTTCTTACCCCTCTCTGAGGAGTCGGCTAAAGCCGGTCTTTGCCGGGCTGAACCTTTCCATTCCCCGGGGGCGATACGTGGCCTTGATGGGCCCGAATGGGTCCGGGAAGACCACCCTGGGGAAAATCATCAAGGGCCTCCTTTCGCCCTCTTCCGGGCAGGTTTTCATCGACGGTCAGGCGCTAAAACCAGGAGAAATCTCCCCCCAGGTCGGATACGTCTTCTCCCATCCGGAGAACCAGATCGTTTCCTCGGTGGTAGAAGAGGATGTCGCCTTCGGTCTGGAGAATATGGGGATGGAACCTTCTATCATGGCTCTTCGCGTTGGGGAAAGCCTGCGGTTAGTGGAGATGGAGCAGTTTCGGCACCACGCCCCTCACCTGCTTTCCGGGGGACAGCAACAGAAAGTGGTTTTAGCCGGCATCCTGGCCATGGAAAGCGAAGTCCTTGTCCTGGATGAGCCCACTTCCATGCTGGATCTCAAGGAGCGAGAAGAAATCCTCAAACTTCTGCAGAAAGTCCAGGGGCGGGAGCGAAAGACGATTCTGCATATCACCCATTCCTTCGAAGAGGCCTGGCGCGCCCAGGATATAATTTATTTGAACCAGGGCCGGGTCTCATTTTACGGGTCCGTGGAGGATTTTTTTTCCCAGGATCGCCTGCCGGATTCCCCATGGGGAGAACTGCCGCCGCTTTTTCGTCTCATCCGAGGACTGCGAAACCTGGGACATCCGATCCCTTCCGGGGTGCAATCACTGGAAGAATTGAAAAAATTCCTTCTCCAAT
>CAYQWO010000048.1:0-1236 GCA_964421095.1 uncultured Syntrophaceae bacterium | reverse complement strand
TCCTTGACACCCAATTAAGCGAAAACATATAATTTTTCAGGCAGAACAACTCATGCGGGGAATTCCGCTGGGGGAAGGAGGCTCAAGATGCCCGAACAAAAAGTGGGAGAAGTGATTAAGTTCTTCTCCAAGGCCAGCGTGGCCGCAATCAAGGTCACGGAGGGGACGTTGCGCATCGGGGATCGGATCAAAATCAAGGGGCATACCACTGATTTTGAGGATCAGATTCAGTCCATGCAGATTGAAAACCAGCCCGTGGAGAAGGCCGAGGTGGGCCAGTTGATCGGGGTCAAAGTGAAAGACCGCGTCCGGGAAAAGGACGTGGTCTACAAGATTGGAGAATGAGGAGGCCCAATCCCCCTGCCTGTCGTTGCCGTTGAGAGACTGACGCATATCTATAACCGTGGGACTCCCCTGGAAAAGAAGGCCATTGAGGATATTTCCCTGCGGATTGAGGCAGGCGAATGCGTGGGAATCATCGGGGAGACCGGGTCAGGGAAGTCAACCCTGGTGCAGCATTTCAATGGGTTGCTAAAGCCTTCCTCGGGTCGGGTTCTTATCGAGGGAATGGACCTCGGCTTTCCAGGCATTTCCAGGGTTGAGCTTCGGCAGCGCGTGGGCCTTGTGTTTCAATATCCGGAACAACAGCTCTTTGCGGAAACGGTTTTTGACGACATCTCCTTTGTTTTGCGCCAACGCAAGGTCTTTTCCCCAGCAGAGATCGAGCATCGGGTAAAGTCCGCTTGCGCGTCCGTGGGGTTAGATTGCGAAGAGTTCCGCAGGCGGTCTCCCTTTGAATTGAGCGGGGGAGAAAAGCGACGTGTGGCTCTGGCGGGAGTTCTGATCCAGGAACCCCACCTGCTCATCCTGGATGAGCCAACGACGGGATTGGATGGGCCGGGCCAGAGCGAGATCCTGAAGCAGGTTCAAAAGCTGGCCGGTTCCGGGAAGACCGTGATCGTGATCTCGCATTCCGTAGAAGATCTTCTCGGTGTGGTCGACCGGCTGGTAGTCCTGGAAGGAGGAAGACTGCTGACCGCTGGCCCGCCCGCCGAGGTCTTTTCCTTCCTTCTTGAGACCAGGAAGCTCACATTTCTGATTCCCTCCATTTATCAGCTATGTCATGACCTGCGGGCTGAAGGATGGCACATCCCCGAAGGAACCCTGCGGGTAGAGAAAGCCATTCAGGTTCTGCATCAGGTGCTGCAAAGCCGTTATCAAGGAAGGCCAATCCAA
>CAYQWO010000047.1:0-13394 GCA_964421095.1 uncultured Syntrophaceae bacterium | reverse complement strand
TTCACGGTATTTTCTTTCAGAAGTTCTTCCCTTTTCCCCGGCAGCCCATCCAGCCTGGCATAAATCAACTCCAAGCGCGGGTCTTTCTCAACGGGAGGGGCGGAGATAACATATTTCACATTGTAGAGGTCGACGAGATGAGTTGCTGAAATAGAAGGGGTACGGATAAATGCCTTATAAAGATCATCCGTCCTTTTTAATCGAATCACATCAACCCCCCAGATATCATACAAGGAGTAAAGTAGATTCAGTGACGGAAGATGTTTTTCTTTCAAATAACAAAGGGAGGAGGGATCGCCAACTAAAATAGGAGTATCCAAAGAGGTGGTCTTCTCTGTCGAAAATATCCTGAAATGCTCTTTATCCGCAGAGATCGTCTCTAAAATCTTCGTCTTTTTGAAGTAGTCCAAAGCTTTCTCTTTTCCATAAAAGCCCATATTCCCGAATAGGTCTGCCGTTAAAAAAATGAGCAGCAAAACCTTCACCCAACCTTTCCATCTTACCTCGTAACCGACTCTCAACAAGAGAAAGAAAAGAGCAAGGTAGAAGAGAAATCTTTTTACATGATGCAGGTTAACCGAAAGGCTGTTAAAATCAGGGAAATCAACCCCCCTGGACCTAAGAAATTGCTCAATCGATGTATGGCTTAAAATAAAGAATAGAAGAAGAAGCCCGGATACGAGAGAGGATATCATGAGAATATTTTTTAGTCTTTTGCCTCCGGTCTCCTTTGAAAATTCTGTTAATCTCTGGAATCCCAGACCCGCTGAAATGGCGACGACCAGAATAAAGATGTACAGAAATTTAACTGGATAGCGGATTCCACTAAAAAAGGGAAAATACTTAAATACATATGGATAAAAGGGGTTATATTTCCCCAAAGATAAAAAAAGTGAAAAAAGCATTAAAGAAAGAAAGAGACTTCGACCTTTCCCAAATCCTTTCACCCTATCCCTCTCTCCAGATGGGGAGAGGGTGGGGCGAGGGGTAAGGAAGAAGATTAGACTCAAAATAAACGGCAGGCCGCCTGTGTAGAGGGTCTTGAACCAGCATTGGTTTACCCAATACTTCTTCATATCCAGAAAATAACCATAGGCATCTGGAAGAAAGAAAAGAAGGACGTCCTTTGGAGAAAAACTCCATAGTGTTGCCTCATAATAGGAAATTCCCTTCCCTCTGATAGAGTGATGAACCAGTTCAACGAAAGGAATTAATTGAACAGCGGAAAGAAATAAAAATATAATGGAGACAGTTAAGAGGCTTCTAACCCTCAGCCAGACCTCTCCACATTTTGGAACCCCCGAGAAAGGCTCCTCTCCTCTGTTTTTCACAGGGTCATTGCAAGGAATCCCTCTTTGCGGGATGACGTGGCCATCCCTTTTTTGAGATTGCTTCGACTCCGTCTCGCAATGATAACCTTCCGAGAAAGAGAAAATCATCATAAAGATAAGGACGAAAAAATTACCGTAGACAATTTCTATCCCCCCTGCCAAGAAAGAAAGAGTCATGAAGATGGCCACCCAGACCTCATTCTTAAGACCTGCATCCAGAAGCGCTCTGCGAAAGAACATCATGATCAAAGGAGTCCAGATCGAAGAGAGAAAAATGGAAAGTAGGCTGTGTACCGAAAGGAGGTAGCCACTCAGCATAAATATAAGGCCAGAGATCAAAGACCCTGTTGTATTTATCTTTAAGTCTTTAAGAAAAAGATAAGTAAAAAATCCACCCAGGAAGAAGTGGAGAATGATGATCGCATTGAAGGCTACATCGAATGGAAGGACAAAAAAGAGGCTATTTAAGGGGTAAAGGATGGCCTGCTGGGGGTTAGCAAAGAAGGGGTGGCCTGAGAATTGATAGGGGTTCCATAAAGGGAACTCACCTCCCTTTATGCTTTCTACCCAGAAGAATCTCGGAGGTATGAAATAGGGTCCTAAATCCCTCTCGGTGAGGAGATATCTTCCATCAAGCAGGTCGTAAAAAAAGAGCCAGGAGGCAAAAAAAAGAGCCAAACCAGCAAAACCATCGATTGATTTGACCCCTTTTATTTTTGCTTTTACTTTATCTATCACAATAATCTAATATTATCGCATTCCTATAAAATCCGAACGATTAATTCCAGACTAAAGCGTTACCATGTAGCTCTGGGATTGCCACCCGGACCAGCAGTTATAGAGCCAAATGTTGTGGGAGGAAAGGGTGTTGGGGTCAGCGTAAACCTGTAATTATTTCCCCCAACCGTCATAGTAAACCGTGTTACTGCAGCAGTCCAGTCGTACCCCTTTAATTCTCCTACATTATTAGCGATATCGAGCATGGTGTATGAAGCAGCAGTTCCTCCAAGGACACTCTGGCTAAACATCAAAGTATTCTGACTTCTAAGAGCACCCAATACTCCTCTCGCTGTACCATCAGCAGCCTGATCTGTCAAGTCGAGGTACTTGGGGATGGCTACAGCCGCAAGAATCCCGACGACCACGATGATAATGATCAACTCCATCAGAGTAAAGCCATTATGAGTTCCTCCACATCTCCACACCTTCTATCACCATGTGGCATAAGTACCAGCCCCAGCAGTTATTGTACCGTATGTGGTGGGAGTATTGGGGGTCGGGGTCAATGTAAATGTGTAAGTATACGCCCCTACTACCATCACAAAGGTTGTGTCATATGTAGTATAAGTAAAACCTCTCAATTCACCCATCGATGCTGCGATAGCACCAAAGGTGTATGTGCCTGCGGTATTTCCTATCAAACGCTGACCAAACATTAAAGCATTCTGACTTCTAAGACCACCCAATACTCCCTTCGCTGTACCATCAGCAGCCTGCTGTGTCAAGTCGAGGTATCTCGGGATAGCTACCGCGGCAAGAATTCCGATGATCACGATGATCACCACCAGCTCAATTAATGTAAAACCCTTCTGCTTTCCTTTCATTTTTACTCCTCCTTTGGAATTTTTTGGCGTTGCAATGTATATGCCAATTGAGAAGATTATATCATTAACAATATCGTTAAAATCGCCAATAAACTTCAATGGCTCCTTAGATATTTTAACTACATTATTTTTGATATTGTAATAATTTTTCTGCCAATTGACAATATTTGTTTGTCGATTGACAATTTTTGTCAAAAAATTGACGAATCTATGATTGGCGGGAATAAACCGTTTCGGAGCCTGGAAGGCCGGGAAGAATTTTGCTTGACAAAAAAACCAAAGGTGATAAAAGAATAAGAATTCTTGCAGTTATTTTTTTATCGAGAGGAGGGCACGAAAGTGACCAAAGCGGACCTGATTACTGCGGTGGCCAGCAGAGCAAAATTGTCCAAATCTGCGGCCGAGAGGGCTCTGAACGCATTCCTGGAAAGTGTCACTGCCGCCCTGAAGAAAAAGGAGAAGGTCACCTTGGTGGGGTTTGGAACCTTTGGGGTTTCCAGACGGGCTGCCCGCAAAGGGAGAAACCCCCGCACCGGCAAGGAGATTCAGATCAAAGCGGCCAACGTGCCCAGATTTCGGCCGGGCGCTGCCCTAAAGGCCGTGATTAAATGAGGCCTTAACGCCACTACACAAGGGGCTTCTCCCGAAGAACCCTCCTTTTCCCCTCGCAAAGTGTGATACAATTTTTTAAAAAAGGGGAAAGGTTCAGCTCTTTGGGCGGATAGCTCAGCGGGAAGAGCGCCTGCCTTACACGCAGGAGGTCACAGGTTCAATCCCTGTTCCGCCTACCGGGGTCGTAGTTAAGCTGGTCTATAACGCCGGCCTGTCACGCCGGAGGCCGCGGGTTCGAATCCCGTCGACCCCGCCAGTTTGCGGGAAGTCCCTTGTAATGGAGGTACATTACAAGGGATTTTTTTATCAAACCGTCTGCCTGAAGGAAAGGAAAAGATGAAAATTCTGCTGATCCAGCCTGCTCAGGAGCGGGGACTTGGTTTCCGTAGCCTCGCCGTTGTGGAGCCTTTGGGCTTAGAGTCGATCGCCGGAAGTCTGCCCGAGCACGAGATTAAAATTTTAGACCTGCGTCTGGAGAACCACCTGCCCAAGGTGCTGCAAGATTTCCAGCCGGACTTCTGCGGGATCAACTGTTCTTTCACGATCGACGTTTATCAGACTCGCGAGATCGCCGCAGTTATTAAGGACTGGCGGCGGGAAGTCCCCGTCTTTGTAGGGGGGCATCACGCTTCTCTCTCCCCCGAAGATTTTTACCGCTCCACAATTGATGGAGTCGTGATCGGCGAGGGCGAAAGAGCCACGGCCGATCTGATCCGGGCGTTGGAAAATGGGGAAGACTTGCAGACTCTTCCGGGGCTGACTCTAAACCAAGCCTCCGGGGTCCACTACACCCCCGAACGTCCCTTAGTTTCCAACCTGGATGAGCTGCACATGCCCGCTCGCCATCTCACCAATCGCTACCGGCGCCATTACCACCTGGGCTTTCAAAAGCCCTTCTCCATCATGGAGACAGCCCGCGGATGCCCCTACCGCTGCGATTTTTGCAGCGTCTGGAAATTCTTCCAGGGCAAATGCCGCAGTAAGAGTCCGCAGCGCGTCCTGGAAGAAGTTAAAACCATTCGGGAAAAGTTCATTTTCCTGGCCGATGACAATTTCCTCCTCAGCGTGCCCCGGGCTAAGCATATCGCCCAGCTTCTCATCGAGAACAGGATCAAGAGACGCTTTATGTTCCAGGCGCGCAGCGATTCCATCGTCGAGCACCCGGAGGTCATTCCTCTACTGCGGAAGGCCGGGTTCTGGAAGGTTTATGTCGGGTTCGAGAAAATCGATGAGGAGGCCCTCGACCTTCTGAACAAGCACAACTCCGTCCAGAACAACGAGGAGGGCCTGAAAATCCTCCGGGCCCATGGAATGGAGGTCATCGCTTCCTTCATCATCGACCCTGCTTTCCAAGAGAAGGACTTCCGCCGGCTGCGCCAGTACATCCTCGACTGGAAGCTCTACTCCCCTTCCTTGACCATTCTCACTCCTCTGCCCGGGACGGAACTCTTCGCCCGTGTCAAGGAGAAGCTGATCACCAGCAACTATGAACTTTTCGATTACGTTCACGCTGTTCTCCCCACAAAGCTCAAGCTCGCCGATTTTTACCGGGAGTTTACCGAGCTTTACAAGGTGGGCTATGCTTGGTCGCAGATCGGCTGGGAGGGGGTGGCTGCTATTTTACGGAATACTTTCTCCCTGTCCCATCTCATTTCCATGAAGCGGGCCGCTTGGGCTTCAGTGGAACCCCTGAATTATCTGGCTGGGCACGAGCGGAAAGTTCTTTCGTAAAGGGCCTATCGGGGTTTGCCGGGGTTTGGGGAGACACCGTAGAGCATGCGGTAAACCCGGGTACTGCTGAGCACCCGAATCACATAATTCCTTGTCTCGGCGTAAGGGATGTTCTCCACAAACTCATCCTCTGGGGCCGCCGGCTTTTTGGCCAACCATTCGCGAACCACGTGCGGGCCGGCGTTATAAGCCGCCAGGGCCAATATTTCTTTTCCCTTAAACTCTTCCAACAGGCTGGATAAATACCAGCTTCCCAAGCGCAGGTTCATTTCCGGGTCAAACAGCAAGGGTTCGGAATAGCCGTCTACTTTCATCCGCTGCACGATCTGGCTCGCCGTGCTGGGAAGAACCTGCATCAACCCCCGGGCTCCAGCCGGGGAGATGGCTTGCGGGTTAAACCGGCTTTCTTCCAGGATGACCGCGCTGAGCAATGCCGGGTCCAGGTTCCCTTTCCGGGCGTATTGATTAATCCAGGAGGGATTTCCCAGGGGATAGGCCAAAAGGTAGATGGCCCTTTCTTTTTCCGAGGAGCTCCCGGCCAGAGGCCGGGGGCTCATCTTTTTGCGCACCAAAATGACCGACCGATGATATTCCCCGACCTCGCGGTAGAGCCGGGAGATTTCCAGTCGCACTTCCTCCGCGGCAATTCCCTCCTCCGCAGCCTCCAGCTCCCCCACGGCCGCTGAAAGGAGTCCCAGCCGGGCCAGAAGTCGACCCTTTTCCAGGTTCAAATTTCTCATCCCTGGCGGCTGATCCGGCGACTCCCAGAAAGATGACAAGGGTTGCTCTTTAAGAGCGATTGAATTTCTCTTACCCGCGGCAGACGGGCGCCCCCGCGTGGTGGCCAGTTGGCTGTAATAAGAAGTCGGGTAATTCTGCCGGAGTTGCTGAAAATTTTCCTCGGCTTCCCGACTCTTCCCCAGCCGCTGCAGGGCTCTGCCCTTCCAGTACAGCGCTTTTTCTACCCAAAAGGAGTTCGGGTGTAAGGCCAGCAGGCCATCCCAAAATTGGATCGCCCCGCGAAAGTCTTGGCTTTTGAACAAAAGCCAGCCCGATTGCCACAGCGCCGGAAACCGCAGGGGGCTCTGAGGAAATTTTTGCGCCACTTCCCGATAAACGGAAATGGCCTGCGGCAGGTCTTCCTGCTCCTCGAAAATTCTGGCTTTCAAGAAGAAGGTCTGATCTATGAAGGCGCCCTGCGGATAGCTGGCTTGCAGGAGGGCCAGAGTATTCTGCGCCTCTTCCTTGCTCCCCAGGCGAAAAAGTGCCCGCATCATCCAGAAAAGGGATCTCTCGGCCATCTCCTCGGTCCGGGAATTAGAAACAACCAGGCCGAAAGCCTCGGCAGCTTGCGCATATTGCTTCAGGCGGAAAAAACACATCCCCCGATGGAAATAGAGTTCATCGACCCAGCGCTCCCCGGAGTATTGGGCCGGGTAGGCTGGCAATGGAAAGCCTTCGATCCGCTGCATCTCGCTCAAGGCAACTTCGGGGATTTGAGCCTGGTAAAATTGTAAAGCCCTGCGGAACAGAGCCTCGGGTGGGATTTTCTCTTCGGCTAATTTTTTGTCCTGGGCCAGTGAATCCCACCGGGTCTTCGCCTTTTTCGTCAGGGGATGAAGAGGGTATTTCAGCCATAGCTCCTGGTAGACCTTGAGCGCCTCCCCCCATTCTCCCAGCCCTTCTTTCGCCTCACCCAGAAAAGTCAGGGCCTGGGCCGGATAATCTTTTAGGGGGCTTTTTCGTAAGAGATTCTCACAGACCTCGGCAGCCCGCCCGTATTCGCCAGATTGCAGATAGAGTTCAGCCATCTTCAGTTCAGCCGGGGGAACCAACAGGCTCTTGGGATGCAAGGCGACCAGGCTTCGGAAAACTTCCAAACTTCTCCATCCCTCACCGGCCATTTGCCGAGCTTCCCCCTGATAATAGAGGGCGTAATCGGCAAGCGTAGGATGGACCTCGGCCGCTCGGCCAAAAGCCTGGGCGGCTTCCGGCCACTTTTGCTGTGCCCGCAGGGCTTGGCCCTGCATCAAGAATACATCCGGCAAGAGCGGGCTTGCCGGATATTTCTCTTCCAAACTCCGGAAGATTCTTAGAGCCGGGACATAATCCTTCTTCTTGTAGAGGGTAAGAGCGTTTTCAAACTCTTCCTCAGGGGTTATGCGGACAGACCCGGAAGAGGCACCCACGGTCAGGAAGAGAAGGAGGGGAATCAGCAAAACGTCGGCGAATATGTAGGAATAGGGTCTTTGAGTCTTCACAAGAGAGTAATGATCAACCGCTCCCCCGGCTTCAGGCCTAAAGCCTTCTTGGCACTTCCACGATTTACAGCGATTTCCAGCAGCCCGGAACTCCCGAAGAGCGCTACGGCTTTTCTGTCCTTTCCCTGCCCGTACGTCCGGTGGAGGCCGTCGATGCCCCATCCTTTCCCTTTAATGCGCAGGGGCCGCCCGGCGATCAGCGGTCCGTATTCTTGTCGCGAAATGTTAGTAATCAGGTTCCCGAAGGAATCTGCGAAGAGGATTCGCCCCAGCAATTTTTCCCCTTTCAACTGAGGCTGGGGCCACTCGGCCCGAACAAAACCCGCAGCTCGCCGCCCGAAACGTTTCGGATCCTGGCCAAGAGATAAATGCCCGGCCACCGGCGCAAAAAGATCCCTCCCGTGAAAAGTTTCGCTGAGCGGGGAAAGAAAAAATTCTCTCCTGGTGATCTCATAGCCTTCGGTTTTTCCGCTGGCGGAAAGTACCAGAGTAAAAACACCATTATCTGGCCCGACAAAAAAATGGCCGCTCTTCTGCAAAATGACCGGCCGCCGCCGCGTGCCCACCCCAGGATCAACGACCGCCACATGGACCGTCCCAGGGGGATAGTAGGAGTAAGTGTTTTTCAGGACAAAAGCAGCTCTCAGCACATTCTGCGGCTCGATTTGGTGGGTCACATCGATGACTAGGCAGCGGGGATTGACTTTCAGGATAGCCCCTTTCATCGCTCCGGCATATTCATCCCGTAGACCGAAGTCCGTAATCAAGGTCACAATCCCGGACGCTCCCTGGCGCACTCTATTTTCCCCTTGAATGCTTATTTCTTGTTTTGGCTGCTCCCTCGGGTCCCGCACTCCGCGAGCCCCGATCTTTATTATTCTCCCCATACACTTTCAGATAGTTTTGAATGTACCGCTCTACTTCCGTCTCCGGCCGAAAAACTCCGAAATGTCCCTCGCAGAGAATGTCGGCGTGCAAACCGAGGAGGACCTCCATCGACTTCCTCCAGGCCGCTAAATCCGAACCAAAAGAATCCGCAAATGGCCCGTGGATATCCTGCCCGAAGAGCACCCTCTTGCCGTCATGGTCCAGGATGATCGAGATGGACCCTGGGGTATGGCCGGGGGTATGGAGGCAGAGAAGCTCTCCTTTCTCAAATTTTAAAACTTCCCGGACCTCACTCAATTTATAATCGACCGGGGTGGGAGGGTAACTGAGGTTGTACCAATCGGCCGCTGTGCGCACGGGGTCCCCCGCCTCCATCGCCGCGGCATCCAGTTCATGGGCGATCACCTGGCTGCCGGTTCGCTCTCGCAATCTCGGTATCCCTCCGATGTGGTCGATATGGCAGTGGGTAGCCACCACCGCGGCAATACTCTTAGGACCAAGCTCCAGGGATGCGACATTCTCCAGGATGGCCGAAATACTCCTTCCAGCACCCGCATCAATCATCACCAGATCACCCAAATCGATGAGGTATACACAACAATCTTCCGGAGCGGTTAACTCCGGCGATCCTACGAGGTAAACACCCCCATGCACTTCCTGCAGGCGCATCATGAAAACTTTCCCTTCAGATCAATGGATTGCCAAACAATGAATGTTGGGTTGGAGGTTATCTGAACGTAAAATATCCTTTGTTCGAATGTAAAGAATCGAGGGGAGAATGTCAAGTTAAATTCAATCTGACAGCCTGTCTCAGTCTCTTTTCTCCCCTGGGATCCTTTCCGCTTTCCCGTGCTCTTCGGCGGCCTGGATGAAAAATTGGGCCCGGTCCATGGTGGCATTGTAAGGAAGCTCGCACCCCGAGGAAATGACGTAGGCTCCTCCCGGCGCGGCCACGCGGATGCAATCTTTTACCGCGGCCTCGATTTCTTCCTTCGTACCGCTAACAAAAAGGGAGGTGGCCACGTTCCCCACCAGAGCGATCCTTTTTTGCGAAACCTGTACCATGCGCTTCAGGGATGAAGGGCTGTCTAAGCTCAAAGCCACGATGCCCAGGTCCACCAAGTCTTCCATGATCGGGTCGATATACCCACAGACGTGCAGGGATAAGCCGGCCTTCTTCTCCCGGAAGAATTTAACGATCTCCTGATGATAGGGTTTGATAAATCGCCGGTAGATCGCCGGAGAAATCAGACTGCAGGAGGATGCCGCCTCCCCCATCGTCAGGGACAGGCCGGTCCCCAACACCTGAGATCCCAGTATTTTGGTAACCTCGGTGGTGAACTTCATCAGCTCTTCAACAAAGCGGGGGTCGTCCACCGTGTCGAAAATCAACTCCTGTGTGCCCCTCAAGCCCGTGGCTATGGTCCAGGGTCCGGTCACGGTTCCCGATAAGGCACAATCCTTCAAGGAATTGGCCACTGCCCGGCAAGCCTCGATATACGAAGGGAACCTTCCGCTGTTTTGCAGTTGCGAAAGGTTTCGAGTCTCCAAGACCGTCTTCTCCGAGAAGATATAACGCTTTACTTGCGGCACCCCATCGTCGGGGAATTCCAAGGGTGCACCCACTGCCTCAGCCTCCATGTGGATATCCCAGCTGAGGCCCACGGTGTCAGTTTGACAAAGTTCATAACATTTTATCGTCCCTTCGACTAATTTTCTCCAGTCTGTCCAATAATCCTTCAATGAACAGCCGAGTACCTTCGCTTTGAATGGACCCCAAATGACCCCGATGGGAATCCGGTCAGCATGGGTCCTCTTCATGCATGCTCGCACCCGGTCTCTCCCGGTGATTCCAGCCATTCTGATACCTCCGTTCTGGCGAGTTGTGAATGATGGGTTTTTGTCATATCGGCAAAAAAGTGAGGCATAAGACCCAGATCACCGAAAGGACAAAAAAAGCCATGAGGCAGTACCCCATGATATGGCGCATGGAAAGACCGCAGATTCCCAGCAGGGGGATGGCCCAGAAGGGTTGAATGACGTTGCCAATCATCTCTCCAGCGGTGAACGCGTTGATGGCCCGCGGAATATTTAGGTTTAGGCCCTGAGCGGCCTTGATGACTGCCGATCCCTGAATTTCCCAGATTCCCCCAGAAGTGGGAACGAAGAGGTTCACCAGGGCGGCGTCGATGTAAACCCAGAAAGGCAAGGTAAACCCGGTGGAATTAACGGTGATCCACCCCAAAAGGATTGCCGCCAGCCCCGAGGAAGCCAGCATCCCCTGGATACCAGCGTAGAAAGGGAACTGGACGATGATCCCGTAAGCCGCCCGCGTCGACTTCTCCATAGATTTTAAAAAGCGCATGGGGGTATCATGGAGGGAGAAGGCCAGGAAGAGGAGGACAAAATTAAGGAGATTCAGGTTGATCTCAAACCCCCGGCCGTAAAACCAATAAAAGATATAGGAGAACCCCATGATGGAGATCAACCAGACGGGCCACCGGCTGTGCTCCAACCATACGCCAAAGGTCATTTTCCCTCTCTGGCGCATTTCCTTTTCGGCAACCATGGCGGCCTCTTCCGCCCGCTCCTCTTCCTCAAAGCGCTGCAAGATTTCTGGTTCGGGGGGAATGGCCTCCCTACCTTCCGGGCAGATCAGCCCCACCAGAAATATTACCGCCGCGGTTCCCAAACAGAATCCCATCAGGGCCAGGGTGCTGAAAGAGGTCTGGCTCAGGGGAATGACCCCGATGGCTTTCTCCAGGAAATGGCCGGGATGGCTAACGGCCAAAGGTTCAGGAGCAAACAGCCCAAAAGTCCCGGCACACATCCCGATGTAGGCACAGGCTACCAGCAGAGGATAATCGATCTGCGGAACTCTTCTACCCATTTCCCGGGCTAGGAACGCCCCCCCGACCATACCGATGCCCCAGTGCAGCCAGGAGAAGGCAGCGATCAGGCCCGTCATAAACATCACGGCTCCGCGGGGAGTCTGGGGAATCGCCGCCAGGAAGCGCAAGGCCTTCTGGCCGATCGGAACGCTGGCCACGCTGAACCCCGCCGCCACCATCAACACCATCTGCATGGAAAAAGAAAGGAAGTTCCAGAAACCATTCACCCAGAACCTGATCATATCAAACGGGCCTTGATAGGCCCCGAAGATCCCCATTAGATAAGCCACAAAAGTTAACAGGATAGCAAAGAGAAAGGAATGGGGAACGACGAGGGCCAACCCCGAGTTCAAGGTTCTTGCTCCCTGCTGAAAAAACGCCCTTTTCCAAGTCATTATGGGGGTAATATTTTCAGTATAATTTGGGATGAATGGGCCGATGAATTTTTGGAGCACTGCTCCGTAAACTATAAATAGCCTCCAGGCTAAAAGTCAACAAAAAAGAGCCTTCCGGGGTGACCTTTATGGTAAATTTAGAAATGGAGGAACGCATGATGTTGACAAAAAAAATACCATAGGGTATAGATTAAGTCTTTAACTCAGCCGTAAGAGCCGGAGCCATCGGGGCAGCAGGAAAGCCATTCAAGGAGAAAAAGCCCTCGGGTTCCAATTAGGACGGTCAGAAAAAGGAAAACGAAACTGAAAGGAGGAACTTTATGAGTCATAACGTAACCGCGCCCATGGTGGGAAAAATCGTGGATATTAAAGTGAAGGTGGGAGACCGAGTGCAGGAGGATGACGAGATTGCCGTCCTGGAGGCCATGAAGATGGAGATGCCGATCGTGGCTCCGGCGGCGGGCATTGTGAAAGAAATTCGGGTCTCCGTCGGCCAGACCTGTGAAACCGATATGGTCCTGGCGGTTATCGAATAGGTTTCGTCGCTCCCGGGAGGATGGAGAAACACTTACGGGGAACTTTTCATGCAGAGGGCAGAGGTTTCTGCCAGACCGTCCAGGGAAAGGGGTTCCTACCGAAGATTTCAACGGTCCGGCAATCCGCGGGGGCGTAAGCGATAAGGAGGCAAAAAAATGGATTTTAAGTTGAGCGAAGAATTGGAAGCCATCCGTCAGACTGCGCGGGACTTCGCCGAAAAGGAGATCGCTCCTTTTGCGGACAAATGGGAAACGGAACACTATTTCCCCCGCGAGGTCATCAAGAAGATGGCCAACCTGGGTTTTTACGGAACCCTCATCCCTGAAGAGTACGGAGGAAATGGCCTGGGCTTTCTGGCAGGAACGATCATCACCGAGGAGATTGCCCGGGCCAGCGCCTCCTTGCGGGTGACCTTCAACATGCAGACCTTCGGTCCGGCGCTCTCGATCCTCAGATACGGTGCCGAAGAACAAAAAAAGAAATACATCCCCAAGCTGGTCTCCACGGATTGGATCGGTTGCTTCGCCATCACCGAACCCAACGCCGGCTCGGACGTCATGGCCATGAAGACTACGGCGATCCCTAAAGGGGATTATTTTCTGGTCAATGGGTCGAAGACCTGGATTTCCAACGCCCAGATCGCCGACCTCTGCCTGCTTTACGCCTACCACGACCCGGCGGCCAAGAGTAAAGGCCTTTCTACATTTCTCTTAGACATGCATCTCCCCGGGATTACGACCCGGCCATTGGATAAGCTGGGTCTGCACTCCGCCCCCACCGGGGAAATTATCCTGGAGGATGTCAAAGTCCCCAAAGATGCTCTGCTGGGAACGCTCGGCGATGGCGTAAAGCACGTCTTTGGCTCGCTCAACCAAACCCGCCTTTCCTGCGCAGCCGGCGGGCTGGGAATTGCCCAGGCTTGTCTGGACGCCTCGGTAAAATACTGCAATGAGCGTACCCAATTCGGGCAGCAGATCGGCCAGTACCAGATGAACCAGGATATGATCGCGATCATGGCCACAGAGCTGGAAGCCGCCCGTTTCCTGGCCTACCGCGCAGCGGTCCAGAAGGATGAGGGATTCCTGGGAAATGTGCTGGAAACCTCCATGGCCAAATATTATGCCGGAGAAGTGGCCGGGAGGGC
>CAYQWO010000046.1:0-13589 GCA_964421095.1 uncultured Syntrophaceae bacterium | reverse complement strand
ATTTTCTAAAATATTCTGGAGTCGCTGGAGGAGCTTACCTTTTGGGAAGGAATGGAGGTTTAGGAATGGCCAATAGCATAAGTCGGGTGGTGCTGCTGAAGACGGAGAATCGGAAAGAGGGTGCTAAGAAATCGCTGACCGCGATAAAGATGAATCCATGCCGAGGAAAGAATGTCCTCATCAAGCCCAATTTCAACACCGCTGATCTTGCCCCGGGGTCCACGCACAATGATACCCTGATTGGCCTGGTGGAAAAGGTCTGGGAAATGGGGGCCAAATCGATCAGCCTGGGAGAACGAAGCTTCCCTCCCACCGGAGAGGTCATCGCGGCCAAAGGGATCTTGCCCCTTATGCAAAAAATGGACGTGCGGGTCATCAACTTTGACGACCTGAAAGAGAAGGATTGGGTGGAGTTCAAACCGAAGAAGAGCCATTGGGTCAATGGATTCCGGATTGCCCGGCCTATCCTGGAATCAGAGTGCCTTATTTCCACCGGGTGCCTGAAGACCCACCAGTTCGGGGGAATCTTCACCATGTCCCTGAAACTCCACGTGGGTGCCGTTCCCACATCGCGAAATGGATATGATTACATGCGGCAGCTTCATAGTTCGCCCCATCAGCGTAAGATGATTGCAGAGATCAACGAGCCCTTTAAACCCCAACTTGTCATCCTCGATGGGGTTGAAGCTTTTGTGGATGGGGGCCCTGCCACGGGGAAGCGGGCCAAAGGAGAGGTTTTCCTGGCCGCCACGGATCGGGTGGCCATCGATGCGGTAGGGGTGGCGATTCTAAAATTATTGGGAAGCAACGAAAGCATCATGAAACCGAAAATATTTGAACAGGAGCAGATTGCTTGGGCTGTTGAGCTTGGTTTGGGCGCAACCTCCCCTTCAGAGATTGAGGTAACTGCGGCCGATGAAAATAGCAGGGATTTGCGCGACCGTGCCGTGGCCATCTTAAGGCAGGGGTAAGAATTGAGAGGATCCCCGTTTCGATAAAATCCTGGTGAGCCTGTCTTCGGAATTTGGCAGCCGGGAGGATATCCAGGAGGCTGAGGCCATCATCGAAGAGAAAATCAATAGATGCCTTGAAGCCTATCAAAGCGAGTATTCTTAATGAATCAGGGTGGTTTTTAGCAGAAATTTCTACTATAATTTTTAATGATGGGTTGGACACCCGCGAATGATTGAAAATCCCTGCTCGCCCCCCTTTGGTAAAGGGGGGTTGGTGAGATTTTGAAAGGAGCGCTGCAGCAGCCCAAAAGGAGAAAAGATGAGTTCAAAGACACAAGAACGGATAAAGGCATTGGAAATAGCCCTTAACAACGAGTCGCGTGAGAGAGATTTTTACTTAAAGCATAAAGAGAGGACCATCAACCCTCTGGGAAAATTAATGTTCGCCTCGATCGCCAGCGATGAAGATGAACATTACCAAAGGATTCTGGAATTGCACAAGAAGCTTACCAAAGAAGGGAAATGGTCCGAGACGATTCCCCTCACGGTGAAAGGGACGGAGGTAAAGGCAATCATCCAGAAGTTGGCGGACTCCGTGGATACTTCCTCGAAGGCTGATTTGGACGATATGCAGGCGGTGCAAATCGCCATCGACTTTGAAACCAAAGGGGAAATCTTTTATAGCAACCTGGGAAAAAGCGTGGAAGATCCTGTCGAGAAAAAGTTCTATGAACTGCTGGCCTCCATCGAAAGGGAACATCGCCTATCCCTGGAGGATACCTATGAGTACTTCAAAGACCCGGTAGGCTGGTACCGTATCAAAGAAAGACACCACATCGACGGGGCCTGACAGTTGAGGGGATATACTCAAAGGCGAATGGATGGGAAAGAGAAGTAGGCTGGGGGACAGGAGTTGTCCCCCAGCTGGAACTCCGGGGACACTATGATTTAGACTTTCCCTCCAGAGCTCGCAGGATTTTTTCTGGCGTGATGGGAATCTCGTTAATCCAGACCCCGATGGCCTTATTGATCGCACTGGCAATGGCCGGAGTGGGCACATTCGCCGTAATCTCTCCAATGCCTTTGGCTCCGTAAGGGCCATCGGCCGACGGGCATTCGAAAATCACCGATTCTACATCCGGGACATCCACTGCCGTAGGAATCATATAATCCCGCAGATTGGTAGGTTGCCAATCCAAAGAAGGATAGTACGGCTGCCACTGTTCCATCATGGCCTGCCCCTGGGCCATCCCCGCTCCCCCTTCAATTTGCCCCTCCACAAGCTGCGGGTTGATCGCCTTGCCCGCATCGAAAGAGCAGACCAGGCGCAGCAAGTCCACCTCGCCGGTCTCTGTATCCACTTCCACTTCTGCCAAGACCGCGCCCCAGGCCAGAGTATGGAAAGCGTTCCAGGCTCCTGTTTTGGGGTCCGGCGCTGCCGGAGCCGGGACATAGGTTCCCCGGCCAACAATCAAGGGGCTCTTACCGGCCAGGTTGGAAATGGCCACAGATTTATCCGGTGATCCAATGACAAAGATTTTACCTTCCTCAGCCACCAGATCTTTGATTGGGGCTTCCAGATCTTTGGCCGCCAGCTCGAACAGGATGCCCTTAGCCTCGCGGGCCGCCCCAACCACCGCATTGCCGGCGATCAGGGTTACCCGGCTGGCAAAGGAACCCAAGCAAAGGGGTCCGGCGTCCGTATCCGCATTCAGCACATTTACCTGCTCGTAATGGACTCCCAGCTCTTCGGCAGCCATCTGGGCCAGAACTGTCTTGCATCCCTGGCCTAGGTCTGTGGAGCCGATGATCAAATCCACGCTCCCGTCGGGCTTTATCTTCACGATCGCCTGGCTTGGATCTCCACCCCCCATCAGCCCCGTGGGGTAGAGGCCGGCAGCGATCCCCACACCTCTTTTCTTCATGGCTGCACCTCTCTTTTCGTGGAAGTCATCGCCCTGAGTTTGGCGGGCAAATCCACGCCCGCTTTTTGGGCCAGGGCCTGCATCACCTCAACCAAGGCCACGCTGTCGAGAACTTTCCCCACCGGCATTTTGTCGCCATTGCGGTAGGCGTTGATAAAGCGAATTTCCCAGGGATCCATTCCGATCGCCTCGGCAATCCGATTCATTTGAAGTTCCGTGGCATAATTGGCCTCGTTAATTGAAAAGCCCCGCATGGACATGGACAAAGGCTTGTTGGTGTAAACCAGAGAACCTTCGATACGGACATTGGGAATATAGTAGGGACCGTTCACCACCAGACAGTGGATCTCGACCCCATAGGGGTTCAATGAAGTATAGGCCCCGGAGTCACGAATGGACCTGACCTGGCGGGCCACGATGCGCCCGTTTTTCTTCACCCCGTCTTTAAAATGGATGTGCCACGCGCCGCGATGCGTAGAGTAAAGCAATTCCTCTTCCCGGGTCCATCGCCATTTCACCGGCCGCCCTGTTTTCAATGCCAGCAGAGCGGTCACATGATCCGCGTGAATATCATTTTTGCCCCCGAAGCCACCGCCAATCGTCCCCCCGATGTAGCGCACTTTGTTCATGGGCATTTTTAGGACGCCGCACAAGGGGCCGATGTGAAACCAAGGACACTGGCTCACGGTATAAATCGTCAGCTTCCCGTTGGCCTCGGGAACGGCAACGCTGCACTGCGTCTCCAGAGCCGCATGTTCGAACGATGGCTCCACGTATTCTGCCTCGATGATCTCATGGGCTTCTTTAAATCCAGCTTCTATATTCCCCGAGACGATTTCCCGGAAGGGTTTGTCGCCAAACATAAATAAATTGCCTTCCGGGCGGACCTTTGGGGCCCCGGGCGTCATCGCCTGCAAGGGGTCGAGAACCCCTTCTTCCTCCGCAATGTCGAACTTGATCTGGGCCACGGCCTCCAGGGCCGTAGCCTCATCCACCGCAGCCACAGCGGCCATCGGCTCCCCCTTATAGCGAACCTCTTCGGCAAAGACGGGCTGTTCGGGGGCCATCGGCCCAAAACCATTTTGGGGCACGTCCTTGGCCGTAATGACCGCCGCGACCCCTGCCTTCTTTTGGGCTGCCGTGGTATCCAGGCGCTTGACCTTTCCCTTGGTAACAGGGCTGCGCAAAACCTTTACCGCCAGCATTCCAGGAATAATAACATCATCCACATACCGAGTCGTGCCGGTGATATGGGCCAACCCGTCATACCGTTTTTCCCTTTGGCCGACAATTTTTAATGTCATTGGTGCACCACCTTTCTGGCCATCAAGCTTTTCCGCCGGCCATCTCTTTTGCGGCGGCCATCACGGCATCGATAATCTTTACATACCCTGTGCAACGACAGAGGTTCCCCGCCAGGGCCTCTCTTACTTCTTCCCGCTTCGGGTTCGGGCTTTTGTCCAGCAATGCTTTGGCCGCCATAATCATCCCCGGTGTACAAAAGCCACACTGAGTCGCGTAGTTCTCGTGAAACGCCTTCTGCAACGGGTGCAATGCCCCTCCCTTGGTTAAACCCTCAAGAGTGGTCACGGCTTTGCCAGCCACGGTCAGGGCCAGGGTGAGACAGGAACGGATGGGCTCTCCGTCGAGCAAAACCGTGCAGGCCCCGCAGTCTCCGGCGTTACATCCTCGCTTCGGGCTTTTCATATTGAGCTGCTCCCGCAACACGTCGAGCAGGGTCTCCGTAGGCTTGACCAGGACCTCCACCGGGAAACTATTCAGGGTAAATGAAAGAGTATATTTCATGATCACCTTGCCTCCTTCCTATGTCGCCATACCAGCTGCCTGCTCTAACGCCCGGGTGACCAGCACGGTCCCCGCCTTCTTCCGATACCAGGCCGTCGCCCGCCCGTCATCGATGGGTTGAGTCTCGGCTACTGCCCCGGCAGCACATCGGGTGATTAACTCCTTATCGATCACCTTCCCCTTGAGTAACCCCTCGGCTTTGTAACAGCGGATGGGCGTCGGGGCCATCGAACCCAGAGCAATGCGCGCCTCTTTGCAGGTTTTGCCAGACATCTCCAGCCTGACCGCTACGTTCACCACCGACAGGGTCATAGTCTTACGACGACCTAGCTTGAGGAAGACAGACTTGCCTTTGAGCAGGGGCACACGTACTTCCACGATCAGCTCGTCTGGCTTCCGCACCGTTTCCCCTGGACTTTTAAAGAAGTCTTTTAAAGCCACCAAGCGATTCTTTCCCGCTCTGGACAAACGCAACTCTGCATCCATGACCAAAAGCGGCGTAGCCAAATCTGCGGCGGGCGAAGCGCTTCCCAGGTTGCCACCGATGGTGCCTGTGTTGCGAATGGCGGCACAGCTGGATTGCCGGGCAGCCTGCTGCAGGGCACTGACCTTATCGGCAATCAGCCGGCTGGCGGCTAACTTGCTCCAGGACGTGGCTGCCCCGATGGCCAGCCTCCCATCCTCTTTCTTGATATAATCCAGGCCCAGTCTGCCGACGTAAAGAAGCATTTCCGGCTTCAGTAAATGATGGTTCATCTTGGGGACAAGATCTGTTCCGCCCGCCAGGATCGTGATTTTTCCCCTGTGCTTGGCCAAAAGCTTCAACGCTTCGTTCATTCTCTGTGGAGCAAAATATTGGACTTCTTTCATAATGAACCTCCCTATCCCCTAAAATCATGCAGACTGTGTATCCGCACCCAAGCCTTCTGGTCGTTGACCACCCCCTTTCCCCTAAGCTTCGCAATACATGGGCATTTAAGGGTCATGTTTCCCCTCACCTTTCCCCCTCCGCCTTGGGGAGAAGGTTGGAATGGCTTGAAATTTGTATTAGAATTACCATAAAATTCATATTTTTTACAGATGAAAGAAACGCCATAATTCAGCCTAAGAACAAAGCCTGATAAAGATATGGAAGAGAAGCGAAAAAATAACCTCCGCCGCCGCTGGAAAATCGTGCAAGGGATTCGGCGGTATTTCCAGAAGCAAGGTTTCGTGGAAGTAGAGACTCCTTTTCTGGTCCCCTCTCCTGGGATGGAACCGCACCTCTTGGCCCTGGAACTTTATTGCACGCTTCCCACTGGGAAGAAAGAAAAGAGGTACCTGCACACATCCCCGGAATACGCCATGAAGAAGCTTTTGGGTCAGGGATGGGAGAAGATCTTCCAGATTTGCCCGGTTTTTCGGGATGGTGAGGTCAGCGCCACCCACCAGATTGAGTTTACCATGCTGGAATGGTACCGGGCCCATGCCGATTATCAAAAGATCATGGAAGATTGTGAGGGGCTGCTCAGCTTCCTCGCCGTGGAAGTTTGGGGCATACCAGAATCATCTTATCAAGGAAAGGCGATCGATCTTTCCCCGCCCTTTGAACGGCTGAGCGTCGCCCGGGCGATGAACCTGTACGGGGGGATCGATATCGAAACGAATCGTGACGGCGCTTCCCTGCTCGCAGAAGCGCAGTCCAAGGGGTATCGATTCAATAAAGCTGGAACCTATTCCTTCGACGATGTCTTTTTCAAGGTTTTTTTGGAGGCCGTGGAGCCACGCCTCGGCTATCCGAAACCCACTATCCTTTATGACTATCCGGTACAGATGGCGGCACTGGCTCGGCTGAAATCTGACAACCCACTTTGGGCCGAGCGCTTCGAGTTGTATACAGCGGGCCTGGAGTTGGCCAATGCTTTTTCAGAATTAAACGACGCGGCAGAGCAAAGAAGAAGGTTTGAGGAAGAGCAGAGACTTCGCGCCCAATTGGGGAAGCCTGTTTACCCCATCGACGAGGAACTTCTGCAGGCGCTTCCCCAGATGCCTCCCTCCGCGGGTATCGCTTTGGGGGTTGATCGTCTGGTAATGCTATTTTGCGATGCTCAGACCATCCAAGAAGTCCTGGCCTTTCCCCTTCATTTAGAAAAATAGGGAATTTTTTTGGAACGCAGATGAACGCAGATTTTTAGGATTTCATAATGAGAGACTTTAAAAACCTGAGGCCAATCGGGCTGTCATTGTCTATGTATAAAGAGTTTTTATCTGCGAATATCGGCGAAAATCTGCGTCCGAATTTTCCTAAAATTTTTCTCGACCTTATTTCGCTTCAAATCTATAATTACAGCAGGAAGAAAAATTAGAACTTCCTAAGAGTTGAGAGATGAGCCAAGAAGAAATTCTAAATCTTCTGGAAAAATACGGCCAGCATCATATCTTGCGCCATTTTCATGGTTTAGATCCTGGAAAGAAGAAGAATTTTTTGAGAAATCTGCAAGGGCTGGACCTAAAGCTCGCTTTTAATCTGTACAAAAAATTTTCTAAAGAAGGAGATACTGGGCGCCCTTTTCCGGACATCTCTCCGGCTCCCCTCATTAACATTCCCAGAACCCCCGCAGAGATCGCGGCCCGAGAACAGGCGCGCCTGCTGGGTGAAAGGCTGATCCGGGAAAATCAGGTAGCTGTGCTGATCGTGGCCGGGGGCCAGGGATCCCGCCTGGGGTTTGAAGGTCCCAAGGGAAAATTCCTGATCTCTCCGGTTAAGAAGAAATCATTATTCCAGCTCTTTGCCGAAGAGGTGAAGGCCATTTCCTTGCGGCACCAGGCGGTGATTCCTCTCCTGATCATGACCAACCAGGAGAACCGGCAGGAGACCCAGCAATTTTTTGAGTCCCATAATTTTTTTGGTCTGAACGGGGAAAACGTACACTTTTTTGAGCAGGAGATGTTGCCCACCCTCAATCCTGAAGGCCAGCTCGTGTTGAAGGATGATACACACCTGTTGGTCAATCCGGATGGCCATGGGGGGTCCCTGAAGGCTCTTTACAAATCGGGCCTCCTTGAAGAACTGATCCAAAGCGGCTTCACAGAACTTTTCTACTTCCAGGTTGACAACCCCCTGGCCAAGATCGCCGACCCTATTTTTATCGGGTACCATAAAATGGAAGGGGCGGAAATTTCCACCAAGGTTGTCCGTCGCCGGGACCTGGAAGAAAAGGTAGGAATCTACGCAACCGTAAACGGCAGGCCGGCCATTGTAGAATATAGTGATTTTCGTCCCGAAGAATATCGGGCGCTGGATGGACAGGGGAATATTCGGCACTGGGCCGGAAACATCGCTGTGCACATGATCTCCCTTTCGTTCATCCGGCGTTTGAACCAGCACGGGTTTGCTCTCCCTTATCACCGGGCCGTCAAAGATGTGGAAGCGCTGGGGCCCGGCGGGAAGGGAACGATAATCCCAGGCTGGAAGTTTGAGACTTTCGTGTTTGATTCCATTCCCTTGGCCGCGAAGACCTGTTGTTTAGAGGTGATTCGAGAGGAGGAATTTGCGCCGGTAAAAAACCAGCAAGGGAACGATTCCCCGGATACAGCCCGGGCAGCCATGAACAATCTTCACCGAAGTTGGCTCCAAGAGGCAGGGGCGGTAATCGATCCGGAAGCCCAAGTAGAAATCAGCCCTCTTTACGCGCTGGATAAGGATGAGCTGATCAGAAAGCTGAAGGGGAAAAAGTTGTATATCCGTGCGGATCGATATTTTGCGTAGATGTTTTTGGTGAATAAGAAAATGCCCGACCGAATTGAAAAGGATTTTTTAGGAGAGAAAAAGATTCCCCAGGAGGTCTATTGGGGTATCCACACCGAAAGGGCCCGGGAGAACTTCCCGATCAGCGGCTACCGCATGAGTCCCTCGCTTATTAAAGCCCTGGCGGTTGTCAAAAAAGCCTGTGCTGAGGCCAATCTGGAGTTAGGGTATTTGGAAGAAAAAAAGGCCAATGCCATCTTCCAGGCCTGCGATGAAATTACTGAGGGGAAGTTTGCCGACCAGTTTCCGGTGGATGCCTTGCAGGGCGGGGCGGGAACATCCAGCAACATGAACATCAACGAAGTGATCGCCAACCGCGCCGCTGAGTTGTTGGGAGGCAAGAGAGGGGAAGCTGGCATCGTCCATCCGGTGGAAGATGTCAACTTGCATCAATCTACAAATGACGTGTACCCGACCGCGGTCAAGATCGCTGCGATCTTTCTTCTGCGGGATCTTAGCCAGGCGATCGCGAAATTGCAGGGATCTTTCCAGAGGAAAGAAAAGGAATTTGCCAAAATTGTCAAGATGGGCCGGACTGAACTCCAGGAGGCCGTCCCCATCACTCTCGGGGCTGAATTTTCGGCCTTCGGAGAGGCTCTGGCCAGAGACCGCTGGAGAACATTTAAGTGTGAAGAACGCCTGCGGGTCGTGAATATCGGGGGGACCGCTGTGGGAACCGGGTTGAGCTCCCCCCGGAGTTTTATCTTTCTGGTGATCGAAAAGTTAAGGGACCTCACCGGCCTCGGTCTATCCAGGGGAGAGAATCTTCTGGACGCCACGGCGAATACCGACCCCTTTGTGGAAGTGTCCGGAATCTTGAAGGCCCATGCCAGCAATTTAATCAAAATCGCCAATGATGTCCGGCTGCTCAATTTCTTGGGCGAAATTGAACTCCCCAAACTTCAGGCCGGCTCTTCCATCATGCCGGGAAAAGTAAACCCGGTCATGTTGGAGGCGACGATTCAGGCGGCCCTCAAAGTCATGGCCAATGATTTCATCATTGCCGAGGCCTGTTCGCGCAGCACTTTTCAGATCAATGAATTTTTACCCCTTTTGGCTCATTCCCTTCTGGAGTCCCTGGACATCCTGACCCGCATAAATCCTCTCCTGGCAGATCATATCGAGGCTTTAGCAGCCAACGAGCCAAGATGTCGGCAGTATCTTGATCAAAGTCCGATGATCATCACGGCTTTCCTCCCCCGTATCGGATATGACCGGGCGAATGCTCTCCTGCAGGAATTTTTTTCTTCCGGGCGGAATAATTTGCGAGAATTTCTTTCCGAGAAGTTGGGGAAAAACCTGGTGGAAAAAATTCTTTCCCCCTATCAACTGACGTCATTGGGATACCGGGAAGATGAGAAAGACGCCTAAGTCTTTGCGCCTGCAAATTGGCCTTTTTGGCCGGACGAATGTCGGCAAATCCAGTTTCCTGAACATGGTCGCGGGCCAGGATGTGGCTATCACTTCCCCCATTGCCGGTACGACCACCGACGTAGTGGAAAAATCCATGGAGCTTTTGCCCCTGGGCCCGGTGGTATTTTTGGACACTGCCGGCCTGGATGATAGCTCCGTTCTCGCGGAACTCAGGTTGAAAAAGACGGTGAAGATCTTTGACCGGTCGGATGTCATCGTTCTGCTCATCGAACCGAATGTGTGGACCGAATACGAGGACCGAGTTTTAGATGAAGCCCAAAAAAGGGAGATTCCCCCGATCCTGGTGGTCAATAAGGTTGACCTGGAAAACGCGGAAGAAGAATTCATCGCAGAGATTAGAAAAAAGGCCGAGAGAGTTCTTCTTTGTTCAAGTATAGATTTTGCTCATCGAGACCCAACCGTCAATGCTTTCAAGAAATATTTAATCGAAGTCTGCCCCGAGGAATTTCTAAAACCGCCTCCCTTAATCGGAGACCTGCTACGCGCCGGAGGTTTGGCCGTCCTGATCGTGCCCATCGATTTGCAGGCTCCCAAGGGCCGGTTAATCCTGCCCCAGGTGCAGACGATTCGGGAGGCCCTGGATCACGATGCTTCTGTTTGCGTGGTCAAAGAAAGAGAGTACGCCCATACCTTGAATAGTTTGAAAACTCCCCCGGATATCGTGGTTTGTGATTCCCAGGTTGTGCTGAAGATGGTGGCGGATACCCCGGAGCCGATTAAATGCACAACATTCTCCATCCTTTTCTCGAGGAACAAGGGAGATTTGATCGAGATGGCGCGGGGAGCAGCCGTCATCGAAACCTTGAGGCCCAATGATAAAGTGCTGATCGCGGAGGCTTGCAGCCACCATGCGATTGAGGATGACATCGGCCGGGTGAAGATTCCCAGGTGGCTGAGGCAGTACGTGGGCGGCGACCTGCGGATCGACGTGTATTCCGGGAGGGATTACCCGGATAATTTAAAAGACTACAAGCTTGTCGTCCATTGCGGCGGCTGCATGCTCACCCGGAGGGAGATGCTGGCAAGGATTCATAAGGCCAAGGAAGAGAAAGTTCCGATCACCAACTATGGGATGTGCATATCATTCTCCCAAGGGGTGATCCAAAGGGTCCTTTCGCCGTTTCCCGCGGCCCTGGATGCTTTGCAACGGGAGATGGATAGGGTAAAAGAGGTTACCGATGGATGAACAGATTGTGTACGGCGATCGGATGATTCCAGTTCAACTTCCTGAAAGGACAAAGATCGTACCGCCCGGGCTTTCCACTTCTCTTCCTCCAGTCGCCAACCTGAAGGCAACGATTGAGGAAGCTTTGAAAAATCCGCTTGATTTGCCTCCTGTGCGGGAGCTGGCCAAGCCGGGCAGTATGGTTACCATCGCCTTTGACGACCCCACGGTTCCCTGCTTTGCTCCAGTCTGGGAAGCGGCCATCCGCACTGTTCTCGAAGAGCTGGATCGGGCCGGAGTTAAAAGGCGAGATACGTTTCTCCTTTGTGCCAATGCTCTCCATCGGAAATTTACCCGGGGAGAATTGGCCAAGGTGATCGGTAAGGGGCTGGTGGAGGATTTCGGGTACCGGCTGCTCTGTCACGATGCAGAGGACCCGGAGAACCTGACTTACCTGGGCAGAAGCGCTTCGGGCTATGACGTGGAAATCAACCGCCTGGTCGCCGATTCAGACCTCACGGTTTACGTCAATACGGTTGTTTGGAGGGGGTTTAACGGCGGATGGAAGTCAATCTGCGTGGGCCTCTCCACCTACCGTTCCATCCGTTGGCATCACACTCCAGAAGCGATGTCCATGTCCATAGACCGGAATCCAATGCATGAGATGCTCGATGAGATGGGGAATTTGATCGAGGAGAAGATCGGTAGGAAACGCATATTCAAGGTCGAAACGGTCCTGGCCAACCCCCTTCAAGTGGCCAAAGTGTGGGCTGGAAGCGTGGGGGAGACTCGGCGGGCTGCGGTAGAGCTTCTGAGAGGGCAACTTCCCGCCCGCCGCGATCTGGTTAAGGAAAAGGCGGATATCGTGATCTATGGGGTTCCAAACTGGAGCCCTTATGCTTCGTTTTCAGTGATGAATCCGCTGCTTACCCTCGTCTCCACGGGCTTGGGCTATCTGGGGGGAGTGATCGAGGCCACTGGAAAGCCGGGGTGCTCGGTAATTTTGGCCACCCCCTGTCCCGATCAGTGGGATGATGTTCATCATCCTTCTTACCGGGAGGTCTGGAATCGGGTTTTGAGTCGCTCCAAAGACCCCCACGAAATCCTGGACCTTTTCGAGGAGGATTTCGCCCACCGGCCGGAATACATTTACAAGTACCGGTTCTGCCATGGATTTCACCCCATTCACGGCCTCATGGCTACCTATCCGCTTAAAAGGCTCAAGCATGCTGCCCGGATTTTTGTTTGCGGGGCGCAGAAGCCCTCGCTGGTTTCCCATGTCGGTTTTGAGCCTCAACACTCGGTAGAATCGGCCATCGCCCGGGCCGAGGCCATCCATGGCCGCGACGCCTCAATCGTTTTCATTCGTAATCCTTTAATCGGAAGCCGTCAGTAAGGTTGGCCGGAACTGCCCTGAATCGCATGATTTTATAATGATTTCTAAAATTCCCCTCAATCCCCTATCCTCCCTTCTTCTATAATTTTGCAGGGCAAATTTCTCCCTGAAGGCTTTCCCCGAAAAAGCCGAAAAATAATGAGGGAGCAATCCGCCCTTCAGGCGCAAAATTTCAATATTTCCTTTCGGATAAAAATGTGCTATAAATTCAAAGTATTTAAAAGGGAAGGGGGAGTGGAAGGTTATTCTTCCGTCCGGCTGTGAGGGTTGGCCCGAAATTTCCAGAAACGGATGGAACTGAAACGACGCTCCAAACCATGAAATAGGTCAATGCTCCACCGGGAACTTAACTGTCGCAGTTGGGCATAAGGGTTCGGCAAAGCGATTCAATTGAAAAAATGGAAACTTCCAAAAAGAAAATTTTGATCGTCGACGACAGCCACCAAGTGACCTTGCTGGTTAGCCGATATTTGGAGAACCAGGGATTCCAGGTATCCGTCGCCTCAAATGGGCGAATGGCCATCGAAAAGGTGCTATCGGAATCACCGGAAGTCGTTCTCCTTGACCTCATTCTGCCAGATATCTCCGGCCGGGATGTTTTGGAAAGAATCAAAGAAATCAACGGGGATACGGCTGTGATCATCATGACAGGGTATGGAGGAGAACAGGTTGCCGTAGACCTCATGAAAGCCGGAGCGGCTGATTACCTTGGCAAACCTTTTGATAGAGAAGCTTTATTAAAAGCCCTGGAAGAGGTTCTAAGAATTCGTGATTCGCAGATAGAGGACAGGAAGCATGCGGGATTTTCTTCTTTAGAAAAGTTTTTTCCATTTCTGGCTCATGAGGTCCGAAATCCTCTGCATGCCATCGGCGGGGCTTTAGCCATCATCCAAAGGAGATGCGATCTAAGGGATGAGGTCCTTAGCCGTTCTGTTAAAATCATCCAGGAGGAGGTTCAACATCTCAATGATTTTGTTCAGGAATGCCTGCACTTTGTCCGACCTTTGACTAAGAGCCGCTTCGTTGAGACGGAAATCAATGAAGTCATCTCAGTCGTTCTCAATATCATCTCTCATATGTTTGAAGAACGATCCGCAAGAATCAAGATCAGGACGGATTTGGA
>CAYQWO010000045.1:0-13617 GCA_964421095.1 uncultured Syntrophaceae bacterium | reverse complement strand
CTAAAAGGGTTTTCTGAAAAAAGACTAAGGATTTTTGACAAAACGTACGGATATAGAAGGAGGGATCATCATGAAACCGGGTGGTTTTTTGGGTCTGATGTTGGGGGTATTTATGATTCTTGGCCTTATGCAGCCTCTTTCTGAAGGAGCGGCCAGTGATTACCCGCGTAAACCGATTACAGCCGTTGTCTCCTGGCCGGCCGGTTCAGGCACGGGAGTTGTGGGACAGAAGTTGGTAAACATTATTAATCAGAACAAATATTTACCCCAGCCGATGCAGATGGTTTACAAGCCGGGAGGTGCAGGTACCATTGGCCTGGCCGAGGTACTTCAGGGGAGGGCCGACGGGTATACCATCGCTTATAATCCCAGTGCGCCCATTATCATTCAGCCCTTGGTGAAGGAGCTTCCCTATAACCACGGGACGATGATTCCCGTCCTTATGACGGCCAAGAATCCTTGCCTCTTCGTGGTGCGAGGCGATGGTCCCTGGAAGACCATCCAGGAATTTTTGGCATATGCCAAGACACATCCCGGAGAAGCAATGGTTGGCACAGCTGGAGAGTTTACCTGGCCCCACGTCGCCCTGCTGGATCTCATGAAAGCGTCTGGCTTAAAGTTTCGCCATGTGCCCTTCCAAGGCGATGCCCCGGCTGTAACAGCCCTGCTGGGAGGACATGTCCCCATTGTTACCGTTCAAGTCGGCAGCGCTTCCGCCCAGGTAGCGGCTGGCAAGCTTCGTTTCTTAGCCTGTATGGAAGATGAACGAACTCCTTTCGCTCCTGATGCCCCCACCCTAAAAGAGCTCGGATACAATGTGAAAGGGATCCTGCACACCCATATCGTAACTGTACCCAAGGCAACCCCGCAGGAGATCGTAGTGACCCTTCATGATGCCTTTAAGAAGGCCATGGATACTGAAGATTACAGCGCCTTTATGAAAAATGTTGGTAGCGTTCCGAGTTATGTTGGTTACAAGGAATTGCCAGCGCTGATCGACGCAACGGTAAAGGAGGTCACTCAGCTCCTTGAGGGAATCGGAGTCAAGGTAAGAAAGGTTCCGTAAGAATAAAACTTCACAATTTGTTCCAGAGGAAGGGGTAACTTGGAAAAGGAGCGCGGAGTCCCATTGGTATTGCTAATCATCGGCGGGGGTTATTTGGCCTATGCAACAAAGTATCCCTTCGGAGGCTTCAAAACCCCCGGTATGAGTTTTTTCCCTATTCTTTTGGGATTGGGCCTTGTTGGGGGTTCTGCGGTCTATCTACTTTTAATGTCCCGACGGGCCGGTGGCCCAAAAGGTGAGGAATCTGCAGAAACGTCACAAGAAACAAAATCCATTCGGCAGATGAAGGCCTATGCCTTGGCAGCCGTCTTGGCCGCTTTTGTTGCTTTCCACTCGATCCTGGGTTTTTGGGTCTGTATTTTTGCCGCAATGGTGGGACTTTTCCGCATCACGGGCGTACGAACATGGATCGGAGCGTTGTTGGGTGGGCTGATCACAGCCGTCATCAGTTATTTTGTTTTCCAGTACTGGCTAGGTACCCCGTTTCCGGCGGGGCTCCTGGAATGAGTTGAGGCTAGGGGATGGGTGTTGTCGAAAACTTAATGGCCGGTTTTTCCCAGGCCATGACTCCGGGAAACCTCCTGTTTGCCTTCCTTGGGGTCACACTGGGAAGCCTGGTCGGAGTCCTACCCGGGATTGGCCCGTTAGGGGCCATGTCCCTCCTCTTGTGCACGACCTTTGGCATGACCCCCCTTCATGCTCTAATTTTGTTCGCAGGGATTTATTATGGGTCCATGTATGGAGGTTCGACGACATCAATTTTGCTCAATGTTCCCGGAGAGTCTACCTCCGTGATGACGTGTATCGATGGATATCAAATGACCAAAAAAGGACGTGCTGGAGCCGCGCTCTTTATCGCCGCCGCTGGTTCTTTTGTGGCCGGGAATCTGAGTGTGATTGGCTTGATGCTCTTTGCGCCACCCCTGGCCAACTTTGCGCTGAAATTCGGCTCCCCGGAGTATTTTAGCCTTACCGCCGTTGGGCTGGTGGTTCTTACGTATGTCTCTTCGGGGTCAAAAGTGAAAGCGGCCCTCATGATCCTTATTGGAGTGGTGATCTCCACGGTCGGCATGGATCCGGTCACCGGAAATCAGCGATTTACCTTCGGCATCCTGGCCTTATCCCAGGGGATTGATTTCGTCCCGGTGGCCATGGGTTTATTCGGAATTGCCGAGATCATGAATGTCGTGGCCCAGAGCTCAGAGCTGGGTAAGGCCTATTCCGTTCGCCTTCGGGAAATGCTCCCTTCGCGAGAAGAGATTAAGAGATCCGCGGGTCCGGTGATGCGTGGCTCGGTCATCGGTTTCTTGATCGGGTTGATTCCTGGGCCGGCACCGGTGATCTCGACCTTCACTTCCTATGCGGTGGAGAAGAGGATTTCGAAAAGAAAAGCGGAATTCGGTCATGGAGCCGTAGAGGGGGTCGCGGGGCCAGAGGCCGCCAATAATGCCTCGGCGGGAGCCGCCTTCCTCCCGCTGATCGCCCTTGGGATCCCTTTTGCCCCGTCGATGGCCCTTGTACTCGCCGCCCTGATCATTGGTGGGATTCTTCCGGGACCGATGTTTATCCAGCAGCATCCAGGGATGTTCTGGACTTTTATCGCCAGCATGTACCTTGGAAATCTAATGCTTCTGCTTTTGAATTTACCCTTGGTAGGCCTTTTCGTGTCCGTTTTGAAAACCCCCGTGGAGGTCCTGATGCCTATTGTCGCGGCTTTGTGCCTCACCGGAGTCTACGCCGTGAATAGCAGCGCCGTCGATCTATGGACCATGGTGATTGCGGGGGTAGTAGGATACCTTCTACGTGCACGGGGGTATGAGCTTGCTCCTCTGGTGTTAGCCGTGGTATTGGGTCCCAAGGTCGAAGTTTATTTCCGGGAATCCTTGTTCATGTCCGCAGGAAGTGTGGCCATCTTCGTGACGCGCCCGATTTCACTCTTGATTTTACTCGTTCCAGTCGTTATCATGGCGATCCGAGTCCTATTTTCCCTTGGCGCCAGAAGGCATCATGCCCAAGCGCAAAGGAAAGAACCAAGCCACTGAACCTCTCTCCCGGCCGCCTGGAAGAGGGCAAGCGATAGCCGCGAGCTCCCTGGGTTCATGAATGAGGTAGGTGACCTCTCCTGACGATGGGGGCGGGAGGGCGTTGTCGCAGGGATAGACTCCATTGGCAAAGAGGCGGCTCAATTTCTTGGAGGTCTAAAATGCATTTTCGATGAAAAAGGAGGCATTAAACATGAAATCGTGGGGTGGATTTGGTTTGCTGGCAGGCATTGCTTTGATCGTGATGGGATTGATTCTATCGGTTTCAGAAGGGATTCCTGGAGAGTACCCGCGTAAGCCGATAACAATTGTTATTCCCTGGCCCGCAGGGGCAGACTCAGGAGTTATTGCTCAAAAGCTTGCCAACATCATGAATCAGAATAAATACTTACCCCAGCCTATGCAGTTGCTTTTCAAGCCTGGCGCCGCCGGCACCATTGGTTTCGCCGAAGTCCTCCAGGGAAAAGCCGATGGGTATACTATCTGTTTTAATGCCAGCGCGCCCATCATCATTCAGCCCTTGGTGAAAGAGCTTCCTTACAGCCACAAAACGATGATCCCGGTCATCCAGGTGGTGAAGAACGATATCGTTCTGGTCGTGAGAAATGATTTCCCCTGGAAAGGCGTCCCTGAATTCCTCGGGCACGTAAAGGCCCATCCGGGAGAAGTTGCGGCAGGGACCGCAGGCGATTTCACATGGCCCCATTTCTCCCTCCTCCAATTAGAAAAATTCGGATTAAAGTTCCGTCACGTCCCCTTTCAAGGGAACGCACCCGCGACCACGGCTCTGCTCGGAGGCCATATCCCTGTCGCCGTGTTGACGCCGGGAGCCGCTACTCCCCAGGTGGCGGCTGGCAAGCTCCGTTTCTTGGTAAGCGCAGAACGAGAGCGTTCGTCCTTCGCCCCGGATGCGCCGACCATGAAGGAACTGGGCTATCCGATTCCGGGGACCACCCATTTCTATGGTGTAATCGTACCCAAAGATTGCCCGCATGAGGTTGTGGAAGCCCTCCACGCGGCCTTCAAGAAGGCCATGGATACGGATGAATTCGGGGCTTTTTGCAAAGATCTGGGCACGACCCGGAGCTACATCGGATACAAAGAATTGCCGGCAATGATAGACTCCGTGGTCAGGGAGACCGCTCAGCTTTTGGAGGGCATTGGAGTAAAGGTACGAAAGGTCCATTAATGAAACACTGAAATACTCAAAGTTTTCAATAGATCTTCGGGAGGAAGGTATGCTTATGAAACCAAAACGGATTTTTTTGCAGCTTCTCTGGGGTTCTACTTTTATTGCGCTTGGCCTGCTTTCTTTGATTTCCAATAGTGCGGCCAAGGAATATCCACTGAAACCCATCGTCGTTGTCGTGAATTTTCCAGCAGGTTCATCCACCGGACTCACCGGCCAAAAGCTTGCCAATATTATTAATCAAAATAAATTCCTTCCTCAACCTATGCAATTAGTATACAAGCCAGGAGGGGCAGGGACCATTGCTGTCGCGGAGGTGGTTCAGGGAAAGGCCGATGGCTATACCCTTGCTTACACCCCAAGCGCGCCCATCCTCGTTCAACCCCTGGTCAAAGAGCTCCCTTACAATCACCGGACTTTGATCCCTGTGGTGCAGACCATTCGCTATCCATGGCTCTATGCCGCGAAAAGTGACGCCTCCTGGAAAAACGTTCAGGAATTTTTGGATTATGCCAAGAAGCATCCGGGTGAGGTAATGGTTGCCACGGCTGGGGACTACACATGGGGCCATGTTGCCCTCTTAGATCTTATGAAAGCCTCTAGCCTGAAGTTTCGCCATGTCCCCTTGCAAGGCGATGTAGGGACGATCACCGCTTTGCTCGGGGGACATGTCCCAGTGGGCGTTGTTACAGGGGGCTCGCTTATGGCCCATGTAACGGCGGGCAAGCTTCGTTTATTGGCCAGTGCGGAAACGGAACGCTCCCCTTCCGCTCCGGATGTGCCTACCATCAAGGAGCTCGGTTATGATGTGAAGGGGACAACCCATACCAATTTTTTGATTGCCCCAAAAGACACTCCGATTGAAATTGTGGAAATGCTCAGTGCCGCCTTCAAGAAGGCGATTGATACAAGTGACTTCGCCGCTTTCATGAAGGATGTCGGCGGGTCTCCTGGATATGTGGGTTATAAAGAACTGCCGGAATTTATCGACTCCGTTGTCAAGGAAACCGCTCAGCTTCTTGAGGGAATTGGAGTAAAAGTAAAAAAGACTCAATAAATAAACCCTAATGGAGCCAAAAAATACCCCCAATCTTCCAGAGTCCCTTTCGGAGAGATGCTCGGAATGAGATTGCCCGAGTTTTCCTGGACTCAATCAAGGTCCCTTTCCGTCATGCCTGCGCAGGCGGGCATCCATTGTCTGAGGACTCTCCTGGATTCCCGCTTTTGCGGCAAGGACGAGCCTGCACCATGCGAATATTTAGGCAGCGTTAGGGTAAACATTGAGATCGTTATAAAAAAGGCGAAGCCCTTAATTAATAAATAAGGAAAAGGAGACCGTATGGCTAGATTTCCAAAAAAAGTGGCGATTATTGGACTGGATTGTGCCCAGCCAGCGCGTGTAGATCAGTATGCTAAAGAAGGGTACCTGCCCAATATAAAGAAGATGATCGAAGGAGGAGTTTTTGCAGAGAACTGCTTAGTTCCCTACCCCACGGTTACTCCTCCCAACTGGACCACCATTGTCACGGGAGCCTGGCCTGGCACTCATGGCATTACCGATTTTCACGTTCATCGCCCTGGAGATCCGCTGGATCGAGTGCATCAGGGTTTCACTACGGAGGATTGCCGGGCCGAGTACATCTGGGAATCCTTAGATAAGGCTGGGAAAAAGGTGATCGTTTTCAATTATCCTACCTCCTGGCCCCCAAAGGCTCGAAATGGCATCGTCGTTGGAGGGGCCGGTTTAACTCCCAATGAGTGGCGAGTGGGTGATGACTTGCCGGGTGTGAGATCCAAGGTTGGTTTTTGTTCTGAGCAGTTGGTGAGCACGAGCGTACTGCCTTCTTCGCGCAAGGTGGAATTTAAGGAGGCCGAAGGGTGGGAAAATGTGCCCAAGTCGAGTGGGGATGAAGATCTGGAAGGCGAATTCCGGCTGCGGATCGGGAGTGGGAAATATAAAGTAGATCCTCCAACTTGGTATCTGCTGGTCCAGGATTCGGCCGGGAAAGGGTATGATCGAGTGACTTTGTCTCCGACCAAAAATTTCAAGGATGCTTTCTTTACAATTTCTAGGGGGGAATGGAGCAAAAAGGTTTATACGGATATCCAGATTGCGAAAGGGGAGGTGAAGAAAGTTCATTTTCGGGGGAAGTTGCTTGAGCTTTCGGATGATGCCGGGGACTTCAGACTTTATCTTTCGGCTCTGGGGATCGAAGACGATGATTATGTGTATCCAGCGGAGCTTTCCAAAGAGATCCACTCGGAAGAAGGGTTGATGGCTTTCAACGGAGGGTATGTAGCTTACGCCCTGGATCTTATTGATATGGATACCTATATGGAGGTGCAGCATTTTCATGATCTCTGGTTAGGGGATGTGGCCACCTACCTTCTGAAGAATAAGCCCTGGGATCTATTTAGCATGCATTTTCATGCCCCGGACTGGTTTTATCATGCGGCCATGACCGATCTGGATCCATTAACGCAACCGGATCCGAAGAGGAGGGAGAGGGCCCTAAACGCAGAGCGGAGGATGTATCAGAATATCGATGAGATGATCGGGAGGATTATGGAGGTCGCAGGAAAAGACACCTTATTTATGATTGTCTCGGATCATGGAGCCGTCGCCGATGGCCCTCCCTTTAATCCTTATGATGCTCTGGTGCCTGCGGGCCTGGCGGTGCTAGTAGACAAGATGAGGGAATGGGAGACTGGCGGAAATCTCGCCGATCATGCCAAGTATATCGTGGATTGGAAAAAGACGAAGGCCTATCCCCAGAGGGATCTTTACATTTACGTAAATTTGAAAGGACGAGACCCAGATGGGATCGTTGAACCAGGAGATTACGACAAAGTCGTACAACAGATAATAGATACGCTTTATGACTATAAAGACTCCAAGAATGGAAAGCGCGTCGTTTCCTTGGCTTTGAGCAAAAAGGATGCACGGATCTTGGGATTGTATGGAGACTGTGTCGGAGACGTCATCTATGCTCTCGATCCAATATATGGGGCCCAGCATGGGCAGCAGCTTCCGGCTTCGGGGTTAGGGCCTGGGGATCAACGTTCAATCATGATCATGTATGGCCCAGGTTTCAAGAAGGGCTATCGGTTGACTCGGACCATGTGGTTGACCGACATCGTACCAACCATTTGCTATATCATGAATTGGCCCCTGCCCAAGGATGCGGAGGGTGCGGTGGTGTATCAGGCCTTCAGGGATCCAAATATCATTCAGGGCCACATCGAGAGTTTGCAGAAGAGCTTGGATAGCATGGAGAAGGCCCTTTCCAGAGGCGAGAGGCAGCCTTGGGATAAGCACGACTGCGCCTGATATTTTTGAAGGAGCGGGAAAATTTTATAGGGGAAGTTTGAACGATGGCAGGCCGAGGGGTTACTCGGCGCTTTGATGAAAGTTAAAGCTGAGGAGGAAAAAGCAGAAAGGTACTCGAATTCCTCCTCCTTTATGCTTTGCAAAATAGAACACCTTCAGCGTATAGTTTTTCTATTTCTTCGTTACTATAATGGAGGAGCCGAGAGAGAATCTCCTTGTTGTGCTCACCCAATCCTGGGGAGGGTCCTCGCAAGTGGGATTCTGTTTCTGATAATTTAAAAGGAGAATTAATCACCTTTACTTTTCCGATCTTGGGATCGTCCACTTCAGCCAAGAGCCCCCGGCTTTCCACCTGAGGGGAATGAACAACCTCTGGCACTGAACACACCTTGCTCACCGCCAGGCCTGCCTGGCGCAGGAGCGCTTCCACTTCCTCCACGGAACCATAGTTTTGCGCCCACTCCTCAACCAACTGAAAAAACTCCTTTTGATGAAAGATTACCTTCTCCAAGCTGGAGAATCTTTCATCGTTCGCCAACTCTGGTTTGCCTATGCATTCCAAAGTGCGCAGGATCATCTCATATTTTCCATACCCGATAGTGAAGTACCCGTCTTTTCTTTTCACAGGAACGGCTCCATAAACTGTGTGTTCTTCACCCGTCATCAGATAATACTGCACCTGGTGATCAATGCTGAAAAAGAGGGAATCAAACATGCTAATGTCAATATATTGCCCTTTCCCCGTGCGTTCACGGTAAAAGAGGGCAGCCATGATAGCGTAAGCCGCATGATAACCAGCGAGGGTATCCCCGATCGATAAACCATGAGGCGCAGGGCGAATGTCTTCCCCGTGCTGCCGGCGAAGGATTTCCGTAATTCCCGACGCCGCATGAACGACCGTTGCAAAAGCCAGGCGGCTTTTATTGGGGCCGGTCTGCCCAAACCCTGTGATGGAGCACATGATCAAGCGTGGATTTACTTTATTTAATTCCCTATAACTCAGGCCTAAGCGGGCCATAGCCCCCACATTGAAGTTTTCCACTACAACTTCACACTTTTTCACCAGGTCTTTAACGATTTTTATCGCTTTCAGTTTTTTTAGATCCAAACAAATGCCCTTTTTCCCTGCATTAAACTGCAGAAATGCGCCGCTTCGCCCATGCTTTATCGCAGGCCAACTTCTTGCGCCATCCCCTAGGGGTGGTCGTTCTACCTTGATCACCTCCGCCCCCATATCCGCGAGTAACCGAGTGCAATAAGGGCCTGAAAGAACTTGGGAGAAGTCAAGGATTCTTACTCCATCCAGGATCGATGGTTTAGGCGTTTTATTAGCGGATGTCATTTGGATACCTCCCTCCCTTATCAAAATCATATTCAAAGGGGGACTGGGGGATTTCTCCAGGCAATGCCAAACTTGTTATGGCAACTTTCTTTGGTCGCTCACTATAGTAGGGCGAATTGAAAAAACCGGAAGTCTCGCTTCCCGGTCCCTCAACATTGGCCTCTAGCTATTAACGACACCTTGAGCAAATGCGCCCATAGGGTAAGGATACATTTATCTTGCTCGTAAAAACGCCGCTCGGGGAGATAATTGTCAATACGGAATCAGCCTCCTGTTATTGGCTATTCTATCGATTTATTCTGGCAATGTCAAAAAAAGACACAAATTTAATGTCCTCCGGTTGGCAGCAGAAGGCCATCTCGCTGCAAATCAGAACACGATGATTATTCAAGGGCAATAAATTCAGACCTGTGGGCATTTGAGGAAGGTTTTCAATTCATGGGAACCTATCCCCCAAAAACCAAATGACTCATTTTAAAGTTGCGGATATCGTTGTCATCGGAGCAGGTGCCTCCCTTTCCCCCTTTTATATTTTCTTCGATTTCGGATAAAAACTCAGTAAACTCCAGGACCATTTTTGGTTTGACATACAAATTCGTTTTTCGTATATTTTACAAACCCTAAAGGGAGTTTTTATCTTTTCCTATTCTATATTCTCTATGGAGAGTATTGAGGGCTGAGCGGCATGAATTGATGCCATAGGGAGGCGATTCATGAATAACGACCAGGTGAGCAGTGGTCTATGGTTTTTTATTGGTGGGGCGATCTGTATGGGGTCCCTCCAGTATAAACTGGGGACTCTAGCTTCGCCGGCTTCGGGTCTTATGCCCTTTTTCGCCGGGTTGGCGATCTGCATCTTTGCTGGGTCAGGATTCATTCACGCCACCACCAAAAGAAGACAAGGGGAAAAATGGGGCCGTATTTTTGCAGGCCTGAAATGGCCGAATGCCTTCATTATTCTGGCTTCTCTTTTCGCTTATGCCCTTCTATTAGTCCCACTGGGTTTCTTACTTTGTACGGCGCTTTTTATTGGTTTCTTACTCCGAGCGATCATCCCTCAGCGTTGGCCTGTTATCATTGGGGGAGCTTTTTTAACCGCTGTTTGTTCCTACCTGATTTTCGAAGTCTGGCTAAAAGCCCAATTGCCGAAGGGTTTATTCGGGTTTTGAGTCATGGATGTTTTGGGTAATATATGGGTTGGATTTCAAACGGCCTTTCAGCCCATGAATCTTCTTTTCTGTTTTCTTGGCGTGCTCATGGGAACCTTGGTGGGAGTTCTGCCTGGCCTGGGACCTGTGGCCGCGATGTCCCTTTTGCTGCCCACTACATTTCATGTGTCTCCCGTATCGGCGATCATCCTGCTGGCAGGGATATACTACGGGGCGATGTATGGGGGGTCAACGACATCCATCTTGGTAAATATTCCCGGGGAAGTCGCTTCTGTTGTAACTTGTCTGGACGGATACCAGATGGCCCGCCAGGGAAGAGCAGGCCCCGCCCTGGGAATATCGGCTTTGGGTTCTTTCATGGCAGGTACCCTGTCCACCGTCGGCTTGATGTTCCTTGCACCCCCCTTGGCCGAAGTGGCTCTGAAGTTTGGCCCCCCCGAATATTTTTCTCTGATGACAGTGGGCCTCACTATTTTAAGCTTCTTGGCCAGCGGGCCTATGTGGAAGGCTTTAGTCATGGCCGCTTTCGGTCTCTTTCTAGGATGCGTGGGGATTGATACGGTTACGGCAACATTCCGTTTTAGCTTCAACATCATTGAACTTTCTGATGGGATAGGCTTGGTCCCCGTGGCCATGGGTTTATTCGGGATCTCTGAGGTTATGCTGAATGTTGAAAAATCAATGGAACAAAGCATATTTGAGACCAAAATCAAAGCCCTTCTTCCTACGCTGAAGGATTGGGCAGATTCTCTCTGGCCCATTGCCCGCGGGACCGTCCTGGGTTTTTTCCTTGGCATTCTTCCGGGTGGGGGTGCGTTTATTGCCTCTTTTACCTCCTACGCGTTGGAGAAGAAACTCTCCCGGCACCCCGAGAAATTTGGCACGGGAATGATCGCGGGGGTTGCTGGACCAGAGTCAGCCAATAACGCGGCAACTGGCGGAGCTTTCATCCCCCTTCTATCTTTGGGCATCCCGGCCAATGCCGTAATGGCTCTACTTCTGGGTGCCTTCATTCTTCATGGGATCACGCCTGGGCCCATGTTGATCCAACAGCACCCCAAAATCTTCTGGGGGCCTGTAGCGAGTATGTATCTTGGCAACGTGATGCTTTTGGTCTTGAACCTCCCCTTAATCGGGCTCTGGGTTAAGATTCTAAAAGTTCCCTATCCGATCCTTTTTCCACTCATTCTCCTCTTTTGTTTGATTGGGGCTTATTCCTTAAACAACAGTGTCATAGATGTGATGATAATGGCCGTCTTTGGGCTGATTGGTTACTTTCTCAAAAAATTTCAATATGAGGCCGCACCATTGGTCCTAGCCTTTGTTTTGGGACCGATGATGGAAAACAGCCTGCGCCAATCTTTATTTATGTCCGAAGGAAGCCTTCTGATTTTCTTCCAGCGGCCGATATCCACTGCCCTTATGGGCACCGCTATTGTTCTTTTGGTTTTTCCCTTAGTTCCTTGGTTCAAGAAAAAGAGGTTCATTATACCGGCGTAATTTCTTCAGGACAAATTTTGTTTTGCTCAAACATTCTTTATAGGAGGAGGGTAGAATGGTGAGTAAAAAGGCGGCGCTGAGATGGTTGGGTATCCTTCTTTTGATACTCGTTTTCCCTATGGGGACATGGCAGACCGGCTGGGCTCAGTACCCCATTAAGCCGATCAATTTGTTGTTGGGGTTCTCACCGGGGGGATCGTCGGACCTTACCATTCGAGCAATCTCCAAGCCTGCTGGGGATATTTTGGGGCAACCCATTATGGTGGTCAATAAACCGGGAAGCGCCTCAGCTGTGGCCTTATCGCTTTTGAAGAACGAAAAACCCGATGGCTATACGATTGGAAACATTGCGATCGGGGGGGTTTTGAATCAGTATTTCCTTAAGGTGAATTACGATACGCTAAAAGACTTCACGATGATCATGGGGTTTGGCTATTACGTATTGGGGGTGGCGGTTTTGTCAGAATCTCCCTGGAAGACCATGGCTGAGCTTGTGAATTACGCCAAAGCGAATCCCGGCAAGGTTAAATTCAGCAGTACGGGAACCGGGTCGATTCAATTTCTGGTGATGGAGGCCCTGGCGCGCAAGGAAAAAATAAAGTGGATTCACGTTCCCTTTAAGAGTGGCTATGATGCAGTGACCGCCCTCCTCGGAGGGCATGTGGATGTAGCCGTGGCTCCTACCGAATGGAAGCCCTATGTGGATAGCGGTAGAATGAGGTTGCTCTCTACTTATATTCCGCACCGGATTCCAAGCTATCCCAACGTCCCCACCTGGCTTGAGCTGGGATACAATATTTCGGTAAGCGCCGCAATAGGGATCATTGGCCCCAAGGGGATGTCTCCGTCCATCGTTGATAAACTTCACAGAGCCTTCAAGCAGGCCATGGATAATCCTGAATTCAGGAGGGTCATGAATAGTTTTGATATGCCCATCGTCTATATGAACGGCGAAGCTCTATATGAAGAAATCAAGGGACTCAACGATCAATGGGGAAAGTTTATCCTCGATCTGGGTCTGCGGCAGGAATAAGGCCTCTATTGTGTTTCTTCCAATGCGCATATCTTAGGATTTAAAGGAGGGCGTTTATTCATATAAAAGGGTCAGGCTGTTGAGGCTATTTTTCCTTTGTGAAAAAAAATGGGTCAAAAATGAAAAGGGGATAAGTATCCAAAAAAAAGAGCACCGCTCGGCCCTCAATCGAAGTAGTGCCTCCTTGCAACTTCCTGTCTGGCCAACTTCTCCCGAATATGTTCAAACCGTTTTATCGTCTCAGCTGAATACAATCGTTCCCCGCACCGAAGGCAGAGTTAGGCGGGTGCTTTCAATACTGCTGTCCGCACCTTATCTCCGCGCTGGTTTTTTCTTTGCAGAAGAAGGAAGGTAGATGACTTTTCGATCGATCTTCGCAAGACCCATGAAGGCTGTCCCTCCCATGGGTTTTTTCCCCTTCGTCCTGTAGGGTTCAAAATATAAGTCGCAATGAGGACAATGAAGGGGAATAGGCAGTTCGGGCAGATGCGCATCACAGTGGAAGCTCTGTGAACATTGGGGGCATTTCACGTAGATGATGTCCATTGTCTCGCCTCCCTCAAAAATTTAGGCGCCTAAAAATGAATTTGGGCGCAAGAGGGCAACAAAATTTTCTGGGAAAGGTCTCGTTTTTAAATTCGAAGCACGAAACCCGAAATCCGAAACAACTTCAACTTTTTCAAACCCAAAACGTATCTTTCGTTTCGAGCATTTGAACATTCGAATTTAGAAATTATTTCGGATTTCGAAATTCGGATTTCGAATTTTTCCATTATCCCCTTTGTTTCCCGCTATGCCCGCTTAAATAGTCATTCAAATTAAACTTTTTGAGAATTTCTGGGGGCAGCCCGGCCCGCGGCGGATAGGGCCGGTCCGTCGGACGGGTGGCATCGATGACCAGGCCGGCGCCCTTAATGTCCTGGCGCAGGGAGGGGTCCAAAACGT